>JBGCDY010000297.1:0-6088 GCA_045105835.1 Chitinophagales bacterium | reverse complement strand
CAAAAGCGGAAAATTCAAAATGGTGGTGGGAGGTGATGATTTAACGACAGGTATTTATTACTATACTTTTCGTGCGGGAAATTATACGTTTACAGATAAGTTGGTGAAGCACTAATTGGTGAATCAAAAATATACTTTAGAGGCAATTTGGTTCTTAGCCTGAATAATTCATATATTTCGTAGAGACGTTGCACTGCAACGTCTACAAGGTCTTTAAACGCAATGCCTTCATGTGTAAGGTAGTTAGAAAACAAAACTCGAAACGGAACCTATCAAAGAATATTGATTTTCAAATCATAATAGGAGACGTTGCACTGCAACGTCTCTACTGAATTTCAATAACAGGCACAACTTCATGAATTATTCAGGTTAGAATCTTTTAGTGGAGGTATTGTCTTATGAATATATAAACAATTTGTTTTCAGTTTTTTACTCTCATAAGAGAAAGTGGGATATACATTCCACAGTTACAATCACTAAAATTCTTGATGAAATTCTATGAAATTTTGAAACTTGAATGGCAGAAAAATGAAAAACACCCATCCATCACCAAAACTGGAGAATGGATGGGTG
The DNA here is from genome assembly GCA_045105835.1 of Chitinophagales bacterium. Classification (GTDB taxonomy): domain Bacteria; phylum Bacteroidota; class Bacteroidia; order Chitinophagales; family UBA2359; genus JAUHXA01. The sequence goes on along the minus strand of JBGCDY010000297.1, from coordinate 5,515 downwards.
TAAAATTTCAAACTAACCTTATTAAGGAGTCGTTTTTTATTTTAATTCCTCACTCACTTTAGGAGCAATAGTGGTTTTTCGTATCCAATCCACCATGATTGCTGCAATTTCTTTCCCTTTATCTTCTTGAAGAAAGTGTCCTCCTCCTTCAATAATTTGGTGAGGCTGGTCTTTCGCACCAGGCACCAATTTCTGAAAAGGTCTTTCTCCACCTTTTGTGATGGGGTCATTGTCCGAAAACAAAGTCAACAGAGGTTTCTCCCATGTCATCAATACTTTCCATGCCATACGATTGTTCTCTGATTCTACATTGTCAGGAGCAGTAGGCACCAATGCAGGAAAAATACGTGCACCCGCCATGTAATTGTTGTGTGGAAAAGGAGCAGAGTAGGCACTAAGGACTTTACGAGAAAGCTTAGTGGTCGTAGAATTCTGCATGATTTTCTCAAATGGAAAAACCTTCACCGTTTGCGAGAATGCTTGCCACTTCGAAAATGCTTCTGATGGCTTGTGGTCACCAGTAGGCATGCCCGTATTCGCAACAACGATTCGTTTGAACCTATTTGGCTCGGCAGTCAATACCCGCAATCCAATCAGACCACCCCAATCCTGACCAAAAAAGGTGACATTTTGTAAGTCTAATTGATGTAATAAGCTAGTAACCCATTTTATGTGTAGGGCATAGCTGTAATTGGCAGTTTCTCTCGGCTTAGAAGATTTTCCAAAACCAATCAAATCGGGGGCAATACAACGATAGCCTGCTTTTACAAAAACGGGAATCATCTTGCGATAGAGGTAAGACCAACTTGGCTCACCATGCATCAATAATAAGGTTTCTTTTGCTTTCTTTGGACCTTCATCTACATAGTGCATTTGAATTCCTTCGCCAACCGTTTTGTAGTTGGTGGAAAACGGATATCCTTCTAAATCCTCAAAACGATTTGAGGGGGTCATCATAATTTGCATACTTGTGAATTGTTAAATTAAATTTGCAATGAAAAATATCTGGAAGTTGTGCCAAAAACGCTTTTTTTAGCCCAAATTCAAAAAAAATGACTAATTTTAAACAAAAAAATTACATTACTGTAACAAAATATCTACCTTACTCTATATTAAACAAAAACATATAAATATAACCACCTAATCAAGCCTGAATAAGGATGGAACTTAGATTACCCTTATTTAAATATTTTTTCTACATTTATGCAAAAAAAGAACGATTTACTTATTAGAACAGCCCTTGGACAAGAAACCGAACGTACTCCTGTGTGGCTGATGAGACAAGCAGGTAGAATTTTGCCACAATATAAAGCCATTCGCAACAAACTTTCGGGTTTTAAGGAATTGGTTCAAACTCCAGAGTTGGCATGTGAAGTGACCATCCAGCCAGTGGATGAATTGGGAGTAGATGCAGCCATTATTTTCTCCGATATTTTAGAGATTCCCGAAGCAATGGGATTGCCCTACAAAATGGTCGAATCCAAAGGTCCACTGTTCCCCAAAACAATACAATCACAAGCCGATGTTGATGCCCTCAAAATTGCAGATGGCGCAGTTGATATTCATTATACGATTGAAGCTATCAAGCTGACCAAGAAAGAATTGAATGGTAGAGTTCCCTTGATTGGTTTTTCGGGCTGCCCTTGGACACTTTTCGCCTATATGATTGAAGGAAGTGGTTCTAAAACATTTTCCAAAGCACGGAAAATGCTGTATCAACAACCTGAATTATCGCATCAGTTGATGCAAAAAATCACCTTGAGCATTCTTTCCTATGTCAAAGCACAAGCAGCAGCAGGAGCAGATTTGATTCAGCTTTTTGATTCATGGGCAGGAATTTTACCTCCCCAACAATATGCGGAGTTTTCGTTGCCCTATATTGCTCAATTGTGTGAGGCAATAACCGAAGTTCCTGTCACTGTATTCGCAAAAGGAGCTTATTTTTCGAGAGAAGCCATAGGACAATTGGACTGTGAAGTCGTTGGTTTAGATTGGAATATGTCTCCTTCCGAGAGCCGAAAACTAATCGGGAATGATAAAGTCCTCCAAGGAAATTTTGACCCATGCATGTTGTATGCCGACCGAGCTACCATCAAAAAAGAAGTTCGAAAAATGTTGGACGCTTTTGGACCCAATAGGCACATCGCCAATTTAGGACATGGAGTGTACCCAGATACCCCCCTCGACAATGTAAAATGTTTTGTCGACGCGGTAAAAGAATATAACTTTTCTAAAATATTTTAATAAAATTAATCCACAAGGGACAAAGAAAAATAAACTACAACCTATATTTCCCTTCTGGAAAGGGAGTGATAGGTTCAGTGAAAAAGGTGGTTTATTTTTTTACCATTCCCAATAAAATCTATCTACTTATGATGCCCAGAATTTTACTTGTAGAAGATGAAGAGAACCTTCAAGAAGCTATTAAAATGAACCTCGAAATAGAGGGCTATGAAGTTGTAGCCGTTGGAGATGGTCTTTCTGCCATCAAAACCTTCAAAGGTCAACGTTTCAACATGATTGTATTGGATATCATGCTTCCCGAAGTTGATGGTATTCACGTTTGTGAAAAAGTACGTTTGGAAGATGCGGATACTCCCATTTTGTTTTTGACCGCAAAAGATACTGCTCAAGATAAAATCATTGGCTTGAAAAAAGGAGCAGATGATTACATGACCAAGCCTTTCAATTTGGAGGAATTCTTATTGCGTGTAGGTCGTTTGATTCGTCAAAGCATGAAGACCGAAACGACTACGAGAGAAATCATTGAATACACTTTTGGAGACAATCACGTAAATTTCTCTACTTACAAAGCAGTTTGTCAAAAAGGAGATGTCAGTCTGACCAATAAAGAATCTAAATTATTGAAACTCTTGATAGAACGAAACAATGAAGTCGTGTCTCGCGAGCAAATCCTTCAATTTGTTTGGGGCTATGATGTGTATCCTTCTACCCGAACGATTGATAATTTTATCCTTGCTTTCCGCAAATACTTTGAGAAAGACCCCAAGAAACCTGAATTTTTCCATTCAGTTCGTGGAGTAGGCTATAAGTTTACCAACACAGAGGAAGCAGAAACTACTGCAAAAACACTTGCATAATATTTGATGGTCGTATTTGTATCGGCGATTTCAATCGCTGCAGGTATAGTGTGAAAAAGAAACTTAGCCTGAAAAAGTATTAATCGCTTATTCAAATAGTTTTTTCATAATTCTAAGCCTCGTAGAACATATCAGCGAATGAATTCGCCGTTACAAAGTTAAACGAATCCCGAAAGCCACTAAGTTTGCACTATTTATGCTGCATTCTTAGTGGCTTTGTCATTGCTACAAAACTAAACCTACCTCAATCCTGTTGATACGCAACACAAAACACTACAAAAACTATGTCTTTTTGGTCTAAACTATTTGGTACAGAACGTGAAACAAAATCGAAATACAAAAGGCAAGGGGAAGCAAAGTCGCTGACCTTCAAAGAACGATGGAAAGCCCTCAGCAATATTCCAAAATTCTTTCGCCTGATATGGGAAACCAGCCCTTCAATGACTCTCGGCAACGCACTCTTGCGCCTCTGCAAAGCAGGAATTCCATTGACCATGCTCTATGTCGGCAAGTTGATTATCGACGAGGTAATTCGCATTGGACAAGTTGGATTTGAAGGAGCAGACATGCAATATTTGTGGACGATTGTAGCCATAGAATTTGGATTGGCACTGTTTTCTGATTTGCTCAATCGAGGAATCAACTTATTAGATGCGCTATTGGGAGACTTGTTTGCCAACAAAACTTCCGTTCAATTGATAGAACATGCCGCCCAGTTGGATTTGCAGCAGTTTGAAGATGCAACTTTTTACGACAAATTGGAGCGAGCAAGACGGCAAACCGTTGGTCGAACCGTTCTCATGTCGCAGGTACTTTCTCAAGTTCAGGACATTATCACCATCCTATTTTTAGCCGCAGGTTTGGTAGTTTTCAACCCTTGGCTCATCCTATTACTTTTGGTTGCGGTCTTCCCCGCATTTTTGAGCGAAACCTACTTCAACGAAAAAAGCTACTCACTCACCCGCAGTTGGACCTCCGAAAGACGAGAACTCGATTACCTCCGATATGTGGGGGCAAGCGATGTAACCGCCAAAGAAATCAAAATCTTTGGACTCGAAAACTTCCTTCGAAGCCGTTTTGAAACCATTGCAGACAGTTATTATGAAGTCAACAAAGCCTTGTCTATCAAACGTGCTGCATGGGGAAGTGTATTCAACAGCCTCGGCAATGGAGGATATTACATTGCCTACGTAGTCATCATCCTTCAAGCCGTCAAAAGTATCATCACCGTGGGTGATTTGACCTTCTTAGCAGGTTCCTTCAATCGTTTGAGAGCCTTACTTCAAGGCATATTGACTCGTTTTTCCAGCATCGCCCAAAACGCCCTATATCTCCAAGACTTTTTCGACTTCATGGAAATGCAGCCCGAAATCGTCTCCCCCGAAAAATCCCGACCTTTCCCAAAGGAAATAAAAGAAGGATTTGTATTCGAGAACGTAGGCTTCAAATATCCTGGCACAGAAATATGGGCATTGCGACACCTTTCCTTTAGCCTAAAAGCAGGTGAAAAACTGGCTTTGGTGGGCGAAAATGGGGCAGGGAAAACAACCCTGACCAAGTTAATCTCAAGATTATACGACCCAAGTGAAGGGCGCATTCTCTTAGAAGGACACGACCTCAAAAGCTACAATCTGAAAGAATTGAGACAAGCCATAGGCATTATCTTCCAAGATTTTGTACGCTTTCAAATGACTGCTTCTGAAAACATTGCGATTGGTAAAATTGAAGAACGAGAAGATACCTCGGTCATTGTCCATTCTGCCGAACAAAGCTTGGCAGATACCGTCATCCAAAAACTCCCAGAACAATATGAGCAAATGTTGGGCCGCCGTTTTCAAGGAGGCGTAGAACTATCGGGCGGTGAATGGCAAAAAGTCGCTTTGGGACGTGCCTACATGCGTAAGGCGGAAATGTTGATTCTCGACGAACCTACAGCAGCTTTAGATGCCCGCGCCGAATTTGAAGTGTTTCAGCGCTTTGCAGACCTAACCAAAGGCAAAATGGCAGTCTTGATTTCACACCGTTTCTCCACCGTCCGAATGGCAGACCGTATTTTGGTTATGCAAAATGGAGAAAAAGTAGAGTTGGGAACACACCAAGAGCTTTTGGATTTGGATGGCTATTATGCTGAACTATTTGGATTGCAGGCTGCTGGCTATCAGTAATGATATGCTGCCTTTTCTTTTGTCATTCTGTAAGATATATGTCCATTTTGTTGTCATTCTGTAAGAATCTTCTGAGTAAATCGGATAAAACTTGAAGAAGGCATAATATTTTGAATGTACAGATTGACTACCTTAACCTACATTTACAATACGCCACTGAGTTCTTCTTTTGTCATCCTGTAAGAATCTTCTGAGTAAATCGGAGGCAACTTGAAGGAGGCATAATATTTTGAATGAACCGATTACCCC
>JBGCDY010000296.1:0-6282 GCA_045105835.1 Chitinophagales bacterium | reverse complement strand
GCCTGAAATTCAATATTCCAGAAGGGAAGTACACCGCCATCAAGTTTGGTTTGGGCTTAGACCCCGACCTCAATATGACCGACCCTACCGTAGTAGCAGAAGACAGCCCCTTCCACAGTAGTAGAGGGATGTATTGGGCGTGGGCAACGATGTATAAGTTTGTAAAGTTTGAAGGAAGGGCAAGTGCAGATGCGAATGCTTCGGAATTGACAGATGCTTTTTTGTACCACATCGGAACAAATCCTTTTTACGAAGAAATTACGCTTGCGAGAGATATTGTGATTGACAATGCAGAAGAAACGAAGGTGAAAATCGTCTTAAATATTGACGATTTCTTCAACAATGCGACAACTCCATTGGATGTCATCAACGAAAACGCTACCCAAACGGGAGACAATCCTGTTTTGGCTCAAAAGGTGAAAGGGAATTTGGTGAGTGCTTTTGAATAGTTGTTAAAAATGACGTTATCTTTCAACATCAAGGTGACATACCGAGAAATCGGCACAAGTTATTTTTCTACCTTAAAACGAATAGGCTTCAAACCAATTATTTAGAAAAAGGTGTAATCTTGATGCGGTCGCCTTGAGATTACACCTTTTCTCGGAAATTTATTGATAAACACCAATTTTTGAGTTTTAAAAAGATGTCACCTCAAGGCTTGTTGAATAGTCACAAAAACCTATTTTTTCTACAAAGATTGGTAATAATAAGTCCGCAACCGTTTCTTCAAGTTGTTCTTCGCTCGGTGAATCAAGGATTCAACAGAAGACAAAGATACATCCATCACCGCAGCAATTTCTTTATAGCTAAGGTCTTCAAATTTATTGAGCGTAAAAGCAATGCGCTGATTATCCGCCAACAAACCAATGGCTTTGTGAAGCGTATTCAGTCTTTCTTGTTGCTCAAGTCTTAGGTGAGGATGCACCACTTTGTGGTCTGCAATTTGCAGTTCTTCATCATCCATGCCGAAAAGCGACTTGACAAATTGAATCCGTTTTTGGGCTTTCTTTTTTCGTAGAAAATCCAATGATTTAGTGACAGCAATGCGATACAACCAAGTAGAGAGTTTAGAACCTCCTCGAAAATTATCAATTGAGCGATAGACTTCAATAAACACTTCTTGAGCAAGGTCTTCAGCATCTTCCGAATTGTTCACAAAACCAAAACAGGTATTCACAATATGGTCTTGATATTGTACAATAACCTGCTTAAAAGCAGTTGATTTGCCAGCTTTCAGGGCATTTATCAGTGTTTGTTCTTGCAAAAGGGGCATTTTTAGGAATAGCGAATCAGCATAGGAGGAAGAACAAAACAACATTAAATAACATACCAATCTGACGTATTGAGGGCAAAAAACTTGCCCTCAATGCGGTATTTAAATTACTTTTTTTTGAGTGTAGAGTTTTAATAGCTGATTATCAATTCATTTGCCGCTACAATAAAATCACAAATACGGGAGTCTCCAAGAAGCAATTAAGCCAAAGGAGTCGGGTATTTTCCGCTATCGGCATAGTTTTGAAGCGCATCTACCACCATTGGTCGGTCTGCTTGATAGGTCACACCGTACCATTGCTCTGTGCTCGTCAAAACCGAGAGTTTGATTTTTTCGGCTTGAATCAGGGTATTCACCGACAAGGGAATGTAAAATTCAGACTTGGGATTGTCTGCATTTGCTTTAGCAAACTCAATAAACTGCGTTCGCATTTCTTCAAAAATGTTTTGGTGAAAGCCCCAAAAATTCATCGAAACCACCGCATTCTCTTCCAATAGTTCAGGTTCATCTCCCTCCAAAAAATAGATATTCCCATCGTCCGTACGCTGAATTTTGGTGCGTTCTACCACCGTCTTCAAATAATCGTTTTCGTCTGCCTCACAAATCCCCCTCGATACAGTACCATAAGGTGAAATCGTATTTTTCAACTGAAACCCCACCATTGCATAATGGTCTGGAGCAGCTTTGGTGGTCAAAAAATCAGCCACTTGCTGAAAAGAATCCGCACCATAATAATCATCTGCATTGATGACTGCAAAAGGTTCATTGATAAGGTCTGCTGCTACCAAAGTAGCGTGAGCTGTTCCCCAAGGTTTGCTTCGTTCTGGCATACTGTCCATCCCTTCAATGGGTGTATTCACCTCCTGATAGGCATACCCAATCTCAATCTTACCTTCCCAACGCTTTCCAAATTGGGCTTTGAAGGCTTCCTCAAAACTGTGGCGAATCACAAAAACCACCTTTCCGAATCCTGCCCGAATGGCATCATAAATCGAATAATCAATAATCGTTTCGCCCGAAGGACCTACGCCATCTATTTGCTTCAAACCTCCATAACGGCTTCCCATACCTGCCGCTAAAATCAACAATGTTGGTTTCATTTCTTCTAAGTTTTAATTTGTGTACGTAAAAATTTAAGATCAAATTTCGCTGGGAAATTAAGCATATAAATTGAAATTAGAAGAAATAAATTGTACTTTTCACCTAAGAAATCATTTCAAAATTCATCATTGAAGACATGAACTTAACTGGACTGGACTGGATATTTATTGGCGGATTCTTCGTAGTCTCCTTGGTCATCGGGCTGATGGTCACCAAACAAGCGGGCAAAGACTCCAAAGAATTTTTCTTATCAGGGCGAAATATGCCTTGGTGGTTATTGGGTATCTCTATGGTAGCCACCACCTTTTCGGCAGATACACCCAACTTGGTCACCGACATTGTCCGCAAAAACGGCATTGCAGGAAACTGGGTTTGGTGGGCTTTTTTGCTGACAGGTATGCTCACTGTTTTTGTGTATGCAAAACTGTGGCGTAGGTCTGGGGTCATGACCGATTTGGAATTTTATGAACTCCGATACAGCGGCAAAATGGCAGCTTTTTTGCGGGGATTTCGCGCCATTTATTTAGGCGTGTTCTTCAATGTCTTGATTATGGCAAGTGTTTGTCTTGCAGCCATTAAGATTGGAGGTGTACTTTTGGGATTGACTCCTTTGCAAACCCTTTTGATAGCCTCGATTGTGACCGTGATTTATTCCGCCTTGGGTGGTTTGAGGGGCGTTATCATCACCGATTTTGTGCAGTTCGGAATGGCTATGATTGGCGCAGTTTGGGCGGCTTATGTGGTCGTCAATTTGCCACAAATCAATGGCTTGACCAATCTACTGAACCATCCCAATTTGGCAGGCAAGCTAAATTTGATGCCCGATTTCAACAATATGAATGTGTTGTTGCCACTCTTTATCATTCCCTTAGCCGTGCAATGGTGGAGTGTTTGGTATCCAGGAGCAGAACCTGGTGGTGGTGGTTACATTGCCCAAAGAATGTTGGCAGCCAAAGACGAAAAGAATGCAATGGGTGCTACTTTGCTCTTCAATATCTCTCACTATGCCCTCCGTCCTTGGCCTTGGATTTTGATTGCTTTGGCTTCTTTGGTGGTTTTCCCAATGAGCCTGACCAACAATTATGACCAAGTACCCGTGGCAGACAATGCTGCACAGTTTTTGGCTGAAAGAACAATTGCCGCAGATATTGACATTTTGGTAGAAGCAATTGATTATAAAAGTGCTGAATCTAAAGATGCCTCTCTTCAAGGTCAATACCAAACGCTTAGAAACATTGTGGACGGCAACCGCACCGACCCACAAATTATGTCTCTCGCTTACATCTTCAAGGAGCGAAACAGAGGAAAAACGGATAAAAATACTTGGACAAATCCACTTGAGGATCAACAAGTGGTGTACCTTCAATTGGCGAATCCAAAGATTGAAGTCAGCAAACTCGGCAATGATTTGGCTTATTCTGCCATGCTTCCTTTCTTGCCTTCTGGCTTGTTGGGTTTGGTGGTGGCTTCCTTGATTGCAGCCTTCATGTCCACTATTTCGACACACCTCAATTGGGGTTCTTCTGATGTGGTCAATGATTTTTACAAACGTTTTTATAAGCCCGAAGCGACCGAAAAAGAAATGGTTTTCGTTGGACGAGCTTCAACAGTTGTGTTGATGATACTGGCAGCACTCTTGGCTCTGGCTTTGAGCAATGCCCTGCAAGCCTTCAATATTTTGCTACAAATCGGTGCGGGAACGGGTTTGATTTACATCCTTCGATGGTTTTGGTGGCGAATCAATGCCTATAGCGAGGTGACTGCAATGGTGGTTTCCTTTATCGTTGCCCTCTTTTTTCACATCGTCGACTTGGGATTGTTGGACTACCAAAAACTCATTGCAGGAATCGTGGTCACAACAGTTGCTTGGGTAGCCGCTACGTTCTTGACTGCTCCAACGGATAAAGAAAAACTCATCAGTTTCTACAAACTTATCAAACCTGCAAAAGCGGGCTGGGCTCCTGTGGTAAACGAAGCTTTGGCGGCTGGAACATTGAAGGAATCGGAAGTGAAGGCGGGGCAATTGCCTTTGGAAATTGGAGGTATGGTTATCGGTTGTTTCACCGTTTATGCGACGCTTTTCGGAACGGGCTATTGGATTTATGGCGAAACTACGAGCGCTATTATTTCGACAGTCGTGGCAGTAGTCGGCGCATTTTTGTTGTTCAAGATTTGGGGGAAGGTGAATAGCTGATATGCAAAAAACAAATTAGTACGAGACATTGGAAGTCTCTAAGACTTCTAATGTCTTTAAAGAGAGTGAAACATGAATTGAAGGAAAGGAGGAAATTACTACATCGTTATTTTTAATACAAAAAAAATGGCTTATGGCTTCATGAAGACATAAGCCTAATAAAACGTAACTTTAGACAGGTGTTACATTTTCTGCACGTGGACCTTTAGGACCATTTCCCTCAGTGTAAGTTACCGTCTGACCTTCTCGTAAGTCATCATAACGGCACCCTTCAAGATTACTTTGGTGAAAGAACATATCTTTGTCTCCATCTGTCTCAATGAATCCAAATCCTTTATCCGTCAATCTTTTTATTTTACCTTCTGGCATGATATATATTTTAAAAAATTAAAAAAATATTGAGTGTTTTAAATTCTGAAATATTGGATTTTCAGCCACAGAATCTTCTAATACACTATTGTGGCGAAGGTAGTAAAACTTTCTTGGTAGTAAGAAGAAATTGGAATTTTCAAAATATTTAATAAAATATACTACAATATCAAAAAAATGCTTTTTTTTAATAATTTATTTTGGAGAGATTTCCGATACCTCATTAGAAGTTTTCCCAAAATAAAAAACAGGCTTCAAAAACATCTTTTCACTTTCCTTGCTCCCATTTTTATTGCGGTTTTCGTCCAAACCACTATACAATTGCCTTACCTACTGATTACTTGGCAGTTTTTGTAGCTTTGTTGGTGGAATCCTAAACAATTGAAAACTATACCTTAAGAAGTTTTTGAGCCCCAATAATTAGAAAAATAAACTCCATTATAAAAATGCAAAATTTTATCGTTTTCGTCTGTTTTCTATTCCTTTATTCCTCTCCTTCAATGGCGCAAAACACCCTCAAAATCACCAATGGCAGTACCATCAAAGTAAAAAATGGTGCTTCTATTGTCATCAAAGACGGCAAATTCGTGAACAATGGTACGTTTGAAGCAGGGGATGGAACGGTCAAAATCAAAGGAACAAGCAGTGATGCAAATTCGACTATTGAAGGAAGCAGCACCACAACTTTCAACAATTTGACCATTGACAAAAGCAGCAACAATGTTCAATTACAACAAAGCATTGAAGTGAAAGGCACATTGGATTTGCAAAGTGGACACCTTGACCTCCAAAATCATCAGGCAATTATTCAAAACACAGGCACTACCTCCAATGCTTCTGCCAACAGTTATGTCAAAACTTCGGGTACAGGCACATTGCAGCAAGAGGTAGGGAACGGTGCTGTCTTATTTCCAGTCGGTAATACTGCCTACAATCCTGCTACGCTCAACAACACAGGAGGAACAACAGACGATTACCAAATAAGGGTTGCAGATAATCGTTTGCAAGATGGAACTACGGGAACTGCCATCAACGACAGTAGTGTGCGTCAAACTTGGATGGTGACAGAAACCAATACAGGAGGCACGAATTTGGAGATGAAACTGCAATGGAATCGCAATGAAGAAAGTGCGACCTTCAATCGCAACCAAGCCTACATCACGCATTACGAAAGCGGTACTTGGGACACCCACCCTCCAATGGCTGCCGCAGGTCTTACCCCTTATACACTTACCCGAACTGCTATTCAATCTTTGTCGCCTTTTAGTGTAGCGAGTATGCCTATGAACCCTGATGTACCTACGATGGGAGAATGGAGTTTGTTGAATTTGGCTTTGTTGTTGAT
>JBGCDY010000295.1:0-2642 GCA_045105835.1 Chitinophagales bacterium | reverse complement strand
CCTTGTTCAAACCATCCACATCATGCACAGAAGTCACCCCATTGGACAGAAAATAATCCATTGCCGCCCCAAAAGATTTGTCCTTTTGTTGAGGAGTCATGCCAGGCATTTTGTCCATCACCAAATTCATGGCATTGTCCTTCAATACACCCGTAAGGTTGCCGTCCTTGTCCTTTTCTATCGTGCCACCTTCGACATCAGGTGTATTTTTGTCAATACCCGCATACTCCAAAGCAGCCGTATTTGCCAATGCCATGTGCCAATCCAATCGCATAATCAACACAGGATTGTCTGGCGTACCTTCATCAATCCAATCTTTGTGCGGCAATTCTCCACCCCAAAGCGTATGGTCCCAATTTCCCTCCAATATCCACTCGCCAGCCTCAATCGTACTGGCAAAATCCCCCACCCGTTTGCCAAATTCCTCAGGCGTTTTGGCATCCCGCAAATCCACACTCAACAAACTTCGCCCACCTGTCATCAAATGCACATGACAATCAATAAACCCAGGTGTTACAAACCGCCCTTTCAAATCCTTAATTTCAGTTTTTTCGCTTTTGAAGCCTTCCATCCCTTCATCACTACCAATTGCCACAATTTTACCGTCCGCAATTGCCATCGCCTCCGCATAAGGCATTTTCTCATTTCCCGTCCAAATAAGGGCATTGGTCACGATTAAATCTACCTTTTTGGCTTGCGGCTTTTCTTGGCAAGAAAACAGAATGACTGATAGGAGTAAAAATAGAAGTGTATTTTTCAATGTAGAAGGGTTTGATTGGTGAAGAATCTTGTGAGTGAAGGTAGGTATTTTGGTAAAAAAAGCCGTTTTTTAGGGTGTTTTTGTAAACGATTTGTGTTCAAAGCCCAGTATCACTCAAATGTCGTCGTGTTTTCAAACAACGGCGAATTTTCATTCATAGCAGTGAAGAATTCGGATACACCCAAAGGGTTCGCCGACATTTGAAGCGGATAGAAAACATTAGCCCCCTCAAACACAAAAAAGAAGACCAAATAGGGTTCTTTTTCATAAGCAATTCTTGTTCATTTTTCCCTATCTTCACCTTCAAAAAACACCATGTCACCACAAATCACCTCTTGGAAAAATTCAGGCGAATACATCCCCTACGGTCCATTCCAACACCAACTATTTGTCAAGCAATTGGGAAACTCCGCTGCAACAGCTCAAAAAACCTTGCTGCTCATACACGGTTTTCCAGAATCCTCCTATTCCTATCATGCCATTGTAGATGGAATGTTGCAGATTTTTGACCGCATCATTTTGTTCGATATGTTGGGCTATGGATTGAGCGACAAACCTACCGAAAATTACACCTATTCCCTTTTTGAACAAGCAGATACCGTTTTTGAAGTATGGAAACATTTTGGAGTCAAAGGTGGACACATGCTTTCGCATGATATGGGTGACAGCGTGGCGACAGAGATTGTAGCCCGACATGAAAATGAACTGATGCCCGCTTGGTTTTCCGAAGGGCTGCAAAGTTTGACCTTCACGAATGGAAGCATGGTTTTGGAGCTGGCGGACTTGCGGATAACCCAAAAAATCTTGCTCTCCAACTATGGTCATTTGTTGAAGAATGTGGTGAGTTTCAAAATTTTCAATCAGCAAGTTCGCGGCGCACATGGTAATGAAAACTTGTCTGATGAAGAAATTCAAACGCTTTGGGAATTGAATGAATTGAAGGGAGGAAGGCAAAAAACTTATCTGACCATCAAGTATTTGAATGACAGAAAACGCTTTGAGAAAACCCGTTGGTTACCCGCTTTGGCGCAGACCCAATTGCCTGTGCATATTTGTTGGGGAAATGAGGATGCAGTAGCAAAGGTCGAAATGGCGTATTACCTCAAAAAGAACGTTTGCAGGGAGGCTAAATTGACAATTATGGAAGGTTTGGGGCATTTTTGTCAGATGGGAAGCCCCGAAAAATGGGTGGAATATGTGGGGGCGTTTTACAAGAAAGTAATTGGTTGATTGGTGACTGGTGATTCGATTTTTCTAACTCTTAATAATCAATAGCGAGGCATTTAAATTCCTTCTTATTGATGGTTGAACTATACAATAAATTCCATTCTACGAATAAAAAAATATGATTCACCAAAACTTCAAATTCAGTAAGCTATTCTTGCTTTTTACGTTTTTAGGACTGTTCTCCTGCCAAAGCGAAACGGTCACGCTCCAAACCCCAACAGGACAAACAGAAATTGCTTCTGATGAACTATTGAAGATTGTCGGGGAAAGCTATGTTTATGGTTACCCTTTGATATTGATGGATTTGACCAAAAGAGTATCAACGAATATCGAAAAACCACATCCTACAAGAGCTTCTGCTCCTGTCAATCAATTGGGGCATTTCAGAGAACTTCCCGACCACACATTGACGGCTGTGGTCAAACCCAATGTCGATACCTATTATTCAATTGCTTGGTTGGATTTGGGCGCAGAGCCACAAGTGCTGTCGATGCCCGCAACCGAGCGTTATTATTTGCTGCCGATGTTGGATGCCTACTCCAATGTTTTTGCTTCGCCTGGCACTCGTACCACAGGGACAGATGCACAAACCATTGTGATTGTGGGCCCTAACTGGAAAGGTGAAACGCCCGAAGGTTTGGATTTGATACAAGCG
>JBGCDY010000294.1:0-2273 GCA_045105835.1 Chitinophagales bacterium | reverse complement strand
ATTCTGCATTTACATCCCCCTTAGTCCCCCTTCAAAGGGGGAATTGCTTGATTATTAGTGGAGTCCCCCTTCAAAGGGGGAATTTTCTCATTCTTAGGGTTTGGTAGTTTTGATATTTGATTTTTACAAGTGAATCACTTCACCATAAGCAGCAGCAGCAGCTTCCATCAATGCCTCACTCATGGTAGGGTGGGGGTGAACAGAAGAAATGATTTCTTTCCCTGTTGTTTCCAGTTTGCGGGCAACGACCACTTCTGCAATCATTTCCGTTACGTTTGCACCAATCATGTGTGCGCCCAAAAACTCTCCATATTTGGCATCGAAAATCACCTTCACAAAACCTTGGGGAGCACCCGCAGCTTTCGCCTTGCCTGATGCGCTGAATGGAAATTTGCCGACCTTCACTTCATAGCCTGCTTCTTTGGCTTTGGCTTCGGTATAACCCACAGAGGCAACTTCTGGGCTGCAATACGTACAGCCAGGAATGTTGTTGTAATCCAATGGTTCGGGGTGGTGTCCTGCGATTTTTTCTACGCAAATGATACCTTCCGCAGAAGCTACATGCGCCAAAGCTGGACCAGGAACGATGTCACCAATGGCATACACGCCCTTCACATTGGTTTGGTAAAAATCACCTACCAATATTCGACCTCTATCCGTTTTGATGCCCAATTCTTCGAGTCCAATGTTTTCGATATTGGAAGACTGCCCAACTGCCGAAAGCACTACATCACATTCGATGACCGACTCTTTGCCTTTCTTGTTGTCGACCAATGTCACCTTGCATTTTTCGCCGCTTGTGTCCACATTGGTAGCCGAAGTATTGGTCAATACCTTGATTTTTTGCTTTTTGAAGTTTCGGGTCAATTCCTTGGAAACTTCTTCGTCTTCGACAGGCACAATGCGAGGTAGATACTCGACCAATGTTACCTGTGTGCCGATGGCATTGTAGAAGTAAGCAAACTCTACTCCAATGGCTCCTGCGCCTACGATGACCATGCTTTCGGGCTGTTTGTCCAAACTCATGGCTTCTCGGTAGCCAATGATTTTTTTGCCGTCTTGTGGCAAGGAAGGCAATTGGCGAGAGCGTGCGCCTGTGGCGAGGATGATGTTGGTGGCAGTGTGTTCGCTTGTTTTGCCATCTGCATCAGTTACTGCTACTCGGTTGGCAGCGACCAATTTACCATTGCCATTGATGACGGTGATTTTGTTTTTCTTCATCAAAAAGGTGACACCTTTGCTCATGTCTCCTGCAACTCCTCGACTTCTGCTGACCATTTTATTGAAGTCAGGTTTGGCATCGGCTACACTGATTCCATACGTTTCGGCATGTTGGATGTACTCAAAAACTTGTGCGCTTTTCAGTAGGGCTTTGGTGGGAATACAGCCCCAATTCAAACAAATACCGCCCAATGATTCACGCTCAACGATTGCTACATTCAGCCCCAATTGACTGGCACGAATAGCTGCTACATATCCGCCCGGTCCACTTCCTACAACGATTAAGTCAAAAGAATTTGCCATGTTTTTATTTGCGTTTTTGTTGGTTTAAAACTTCCTATATAATGAAAATTAAAATAAGAATGAAAATGAAAAAACTACTTCTCAAAAGTATGAAACTTCAAATGTGGAACTTATTTTAAGTGTTCTTTAGGGGGAGGTTTTCTTTTAGACTTCAAAGGAAAAATGAGCCATCCTTCGGGATTCTATCAGAAGTTTTCTCCGCATTCTCAAAAAGGCTGCAAAGATAATGTATTTGGTAGAAAGATTGGAAAAGATACTTGGTAACGAATGAAAATTAAAATGAAAAAACTATTTCTTATTCAGGCAGTTGAAAATTTCAAATGTGGAACTTATTTTTTTGAGGGTTATTTAGCAATATGGTATAGGCTCTTTTTGTTGTGAAAAATTGGAATAGTTCACCTCCAAAACCCTAATCCATCACCACCTTTTTGCGCCCCAAAACCTTCCCTTCTTGCTTCAACTGCAAAACATACAAACCCGTACCCAAACCCATTTCCCCCATTTCCAATGCTTGATTCCGAAGCCCATATACCAAAGGCAATTCCAACAGTTTTGCCCCTGTCACCGCATAGACCTCCAAGACCAAATCCGCTTTCAAAGCCACTTCTGCCGACAAAGCCAATTGAAGATAAGAACCCTTCAAAGGATTGGGATAGACTTCAAAAACTGCCTCTCCATTTTCCACTTCTTCAATCCCCACCACTGTATCACCCAATATCAAATAATCATCGTCGCAGCCCGATTCTATA
>JBGCDY010000293.1:0-7787 GCA_045105835.1 Chitinophagales bacterium | reverse complement strand
GTTCCCGAACTCAACGAAACCTACCACTCCAAACACGGAGCCATCCAAGAATCCAATCACATATTCATTGAAGCGGGATTGAAGGATTTGCAGCGAAAAGAATCACTTACTAATCCTTTACACATTTTAGAAATAGGTTTTGGAACAGGCTTGAATGCTTTTTTGACCCACCTTGCAGCATCCAATTTTGCAGTGAATTATAGCAGTTTGGAAGCCTATCCACTAAACAAGGAAATCACTTCGGCACTCAATTATTCTGACATCTTAGCTGTTTCGGAACCAGATAAAAAGATTTTTGAAGTAATGCACGAATCTGCTTGGAATGAAGTTATTGAAGTGCGTCCAAATTTCCACTTGACCAAATTGCATCAAAAATTGGAAGAAGCAGTTTTGCCCCCCAATCACTTCCATTTGGTTTATTACGATGCCTTTGCGCCCGAAGTTCAGCCAGAATTGTGGACAGAAGAAGTGTTTGCCAAAATCTATGCGGCAATGCAGGAGAACGGAGTTTTGACCACTTACTGTGCCAAAGGTGTAGTGAAGCGGGCTTTGAAGAAGGTGGGCTTTGAAGGAGGGGGTCTGCCAGGCCCTCCAGGTAAACGAGAAATCACAAAAGCCACGAAGGTGTTGAAATAATGTTTTCAAGAATTGAACACCCTGTAAATTAACACTGACAATTGGACTGACAACTTGAATAGCATTTCACTCCAAATCGCTTCAAACCCTGCCAATGAGTCAGTCATGCTTCAATTTGGCAAAATCGGCGAAATAGAAAGTTAGCACTTAAAAATAGTGACCATCACAATTGGAACTTGACTGGGCAAAAGGCTTCAATACAAAAGCAAAATCACAAAGCACTACTTAGATACGGTTCATTTGCAGGATAGAGTGTATTTTGTAATAATCGAAGGTAAAAAAGATATACTCATTCGCAAATTATTCATTGGAGATTGAAAATGCTAAAATTTATTTTTGTTAATTTGTAGGTTGATGATGCCAATGCTTATTTTGTTCATTGGCACAGTACTTGACTTTCAGTTCTGATAGTGAAAAATTAACACCAAAATATGTTTGAAAAGTTCAATCCATTGAGACTATTGAATGAAGATGTGGAGTTTTTACCTTTGGTATCCATTGAAGAAGAGGACGGGCTGCAAACAGCAGATTATCCAGATTCTATTCCGATACTTCCTCTCCGAAACACGGTTTTATTCCCAGGTGTGGTAGTTCCCATAACGATTGGGCGAGACAAATCCATCAAAGCCATCAAAGAAGCGGCAAATGGCGATAAACTTATTGGCGTAATTGCTCAAAGAACACCCAAAAGCGATGACCCAGAAAAAAAGGATTTACATGCAGTCGGAACAATCGCCCGAATCGTGAAAGTCCTCAAAATGCCCGACGACAACACAACGGTGATTTTGCACGGTAGAGACCGTTTTGCAGTAGAAGAATTGGTTTCGGAAGAGCCTTTTATCAAAGCCTCTTTCAAAGTTTTAGAAGATGCGGATTTGCCAGAGGGCAAAGAGTTTGAAGCGTTGGTGTCTTCTATCAGAGATATGGCTTCAAAAATCATCCGCATTTCCCCCAATCTACCATCGGAAATAACGGTGATGCTCAAGAATATCGACAATCCCGAATTTCTCATTCATTTCGTCTCATCCAATCTCAACATAGACTTAGACGAAAAGCAGCAACTGCTTGAAATAGACGACCCCAAAAAACGAGCTGAAAAGGTGTTGAATCACCTCCACACAGAGTTTCAACTCCTCGAACTCAAAAATAAAATCCATTCCAAGGTCAACCACAATCTTGAAAAACAACAAAGAGACTATTTTCTCAACCAACAAATAAAAACGATTCAAGAAGAATTGGGAGGAGAAAGCCAGACTTCCGAAATTGATACCTACAAACAAAGAGCAAAAGCAAAAAACTTTCCTGAAAAGGTACAGAAGGTTTTTGACAAGGAAATTCGCAAACTTCAACGTATGAATCCAGCAGTGGGTGAATATTCTACAACGCTCAATTATATAGAATTGCTATTGGACTTGCCTTGGCAAACGCCATTAGAGGATAACTTCAATCTCAAACGTGCCAAAAGAATACTTGACAAAGACCACTATGGTTTGGACAAGGTGAAAAACCGAATCTTGGAATATTTGGCGGTTTTGAAGCTCAAAGGAGACATGAAATCTCCCATCTTGTGTTTTGTAGGCCCTCCAGGTGTGGGAAAAACTTCCCTTGGACGGTCTATCGCAAATTCTTTGAAACGAGAATACATCCGAATGTCTTTGGGAGGGGTGCATGATGAATCTGAAATCAGGGGACACCGCCGCACCTATATTGGTTCGATGCCAGGTCGGGTGATTCAGTCCATCAAAAAATCAGGTTCCAACAAGCCTGTTTTCATCTTAGATGAGGTAGACAAAGTGGGGCAAAGCCACCGAGGAGACCCTTCTTCTGCGCTCTTGGAAGTACTTGACCCAGAACAAAATGGCACCTTTCACGACAACTACTTGGAAATAGAATACGACCTCTCCAAGGTGATGTTCATTGCAACTGCCAACTCACTTTCTACCATTCAGCCTGCGCTACGTGACCGCATGGAAATCGTCCAAATAAGTGGTTATTCATTGGAGGAAAAAGTAGAAATTGCCCGCAAACATTTGGTTTCCAAACAGCGAGAGGCACATGGTTTGAAGGCAGAACATATCAAGCTCTCCAAAAAAATGTTGGAGCGAATCATCAACAAATATACCCGTGAATCGGGCGTACGTGAATTGGAGCGTAAAATTGCATCCGTCATGCGAGCCAGAGCCAAATCTGTGGCTATGGAAGAACCCTACAAGCCTGCCATTACCTTGGCAGACATTGAGCAAATTCTCGGCAAGCACACCTATGAGCGTGGTCTCTACGAAAAGGGAACCCCTGCGGGTGTAGTCATTGGATTGGCTTGGACTTCTGTGGGTGGCGAAATTTTGTTCATCGAAACAATCCTGAGCAAAGGCAAGGGCAAATTGACCTTGACAGGGAACTTGGGCGATGTGATGAAAGAATCAGTTTCAACCGCATTGAGCTACTTAAAAGCACATGGTTCTGAATGGGGCATTGACCCAAAGCGTTTTGAGGAAACCGACTTCCATGTACACGTTCCAGAAGGAGCAATTCCTAAAGATGGACCTTCGGCAGGTGTCGCCATGCTTTCGGCTTTGGCTTCTGCTCTTACAGGTCGCAAAATCAAACCTTTCACCGCCATGACGGGTGAAATCACTCTTCGTGGAAAAGTGCTTCCTGTTGGTGGAATCAAGGAAAAAATCTTGGCTGCCAAACGTTCGGGCATCAAGAACATCATGCTCTGCAAAGTCAACCAAAAAGACGTGGAGGAAATCAATCCTGATTTTATCAAAGGCGTGGAATTCAAATATGTGGGTCGAATGTCGGAGGTATTGGAGTGGATTTTGGTGTAGAGGATTAGAAAAGCAAATAAACAGACAGTGGAGGTATGGTATATTACGGTGCCTCCATTTTTTACTTTAAGCTATATCTACGATTCTACACTCGCGCTCGTTTGCAACGAGAGCGTAGGTATTTTGGCGTTTGTAACGCCGTTTTCATACAAGCTTGCATTAATGTAAGTCGTTGCAAACGACAGAAAAGGTTAAGCACTCGTTACAAACGAGCGCAAGTTAAATTAGATGTAAGAGGGTTTTAAACACCCTCAAAACTCGCGCTCGTTTGCAACGAGAGTGTAAATATTTTGGCGTTTGTAACGCCGTTTTCATACAAGCTTGCATTGATGTAAGTCGTTGCAAACGACAGAAAAAGTTAAGCACTCGTTACAAACGAGCGCAAGTTAAGCCTTGAACAAGAATGAATAATAGAAAGGAAGCTTTCTTGTAGCTCATGTGTATAGTGTGCTTCTTTTTTATTAAAACTTCCTGTTCAAAGCTGTATGAGAAACAGTAAAACCTTAGCTTGACGGTTATGGTTACAAACGAACGCAAGTTAAAATAGAAAGAAATACCTAAGATTTCAATTTCTCATTCTCCTTATGTCGAGTCAAGTCCCGTTTCGTTTTCTTCTCCAGATTTTTACGAAGAGCTTCGGTCAAATCCACACCCGTTTGATTCGCCAAACAAATCAACACAAACAAAACATCCGCCATTTCGTCACCCAAATCGGGTTCTGGCGCGCCTTTTTTGAAGGATTGTTCACCATATTTTCGGGCAATAATTCGAGCCACTTCTCCGACTTCTTCGGTGAGCATTGCCATATTGGTCAATTCATTGAAGTAGCGCACTCCAATTGAAGTAATCCATTCATCTACCAGTTTTTGTGCTTCTGAAATGGTTAGATTTAATTGTGGAGTCTGGTTTGAAGGATTCATATTGTGTTTGCATTTGTAGTTTGATTTTGAATTTCACCTAAACCCTTCGCCTCACCTTCCATTTACTATTCTCATTGCTGCTCTGCAAAAAGTTATCAATGCTTTTTTGGCGTTTAGACTCTTTGAAAACCTGTGTGGCGATAAAAGCTGCAATTTTAGATTCTGTTTCCTTGTTGTTTTGGAGGGCTTCTGGGGTGAAGTAGTTTTTGACAAAATGCGTATCAAAGTTCCCACTGATAAAAGCAGGGTGATTCATCACAAATTTGCCAAAATCCAAAGTATTGGCGATTCCTTCAATGTGATAATTGTCAA
Organism: Chitinophagales bacterium; assembly: GCA_045105835.1. GTDB lineage: Bacteria > Bacteroidota > Bacteroidia > Chitinophagales > UBA2359 > JAUHXA01. Next base: position 3,088 of record JBGCDY010000293.1, on the reverse strand, counting down.
TCGCTTCAATCATTTTTTTGATGGCAGCCTCACGATTTGGAGCATGGACAATCAACTTCGCAATCATCGGGTCGTAGTAAATCGGAATGGTCATGCCTTCTTCAAAACCATCATCTACTCGAATACCTTCTCCTACTGGCACACGGTATTTTTCCAAAGTGCCAATGTCTGGTAAGAAATTGTTGGTCGGGTCTTCGGCATATACCCGAACTTCAATAGAATGCCCATTGATTTTGAGGTCGTCTTGTGTAAAAGAAAGTTTTTCACCCCTTGCCACTTTGACCTGTTCTTTGACCAAATCAACACCTGAAATAAACTCCGAAACAGGATGCTCTACCTGCAAACGGGTATTCATTTCGAGGAAATAATAATTCAGATTTTCGTCCAACAAAAACTCTACCGTTCCTGCACCCACATAGTCACAAGCCCTTGCCACATCTACGGCACTTTTGCCCATCTTAGCCCGCAGTTCGGGAGTCAAAACAGCGGAAGGTGCTTCTTCAATCACTTTTTGGTGGCGACGTTGTACCGAACATTCTCGCTCAAAAAGATGTAGAACATTGCCATGTGTATCCGCCAAGATTTGAATTTCGATGTGTCGAGGTGAACCCACATATTTTTCGATAAAAACCGAACCGTCTCCAAAAGCAGCTTTGGCTTCACTAATAGCCCGTCGCATTTGTTCGACCAGTTCTTCTTCGTTTTCCACCACTCGCATTCCTTTTCCCCCACCACCAGCAGAGGCTTTGATGAGAATAGGAAAGCCGATTTCGATGGCGATTTTCATGGCTTCTTCTTCGTCTTCAATTGCGCCTTCTGTGCCTGGCACCATTGGGATGTCGTAGTGGGACACGGCAGCTTTGGCTGCTAATTTGCTACCCATGGTTTCGATAGCACCCGTTGGAGGGCCAATAAAGGTGATCCCTGCGGCAGTTACTGCTCTCGCAAAATCTGCATTTTCGGACAAAAAGCCATAACCTGGGTGAATGCCTTCCACGCCCAATTCTTTGCAGACTTCAATGATTTTTTCGACCTTCAAATAGGATTGATTGGAAGGGGGAGGTCCGACACAGACGGATTCGTCTGCAAAACGTACGTGGGGAGCATTGCGGTCTGCTTCCGAAAAAATGGCTACTGTTTGGATGCCCATTTCTTTGAGGGAGCGCATGATGCGTAGGGCTATTTCTCCACGATTAGCAATAAGTATTTTTTGCATAGTTTGTAGTAGGGTTATTTTAGACCGCAAATATAAAGAACTAAATAGGCTTTTTGAATTATCTTTGTCGCATTATTGGCTTTCGTATTAATTGCTCATCTTATTTAAACCCACCCCTTTGCCCCTCCCAAGAGGGGAATACTCGTACTGGGTGAAAAATTCCCCTCTTGTAAGGGGTTGGGGTGGGTTACGGCAGTACAGAGACCTATAATTAATGCAATCTCTGTATTCAGCAAAATACACCTGACTGTGAATTTATTAAATCAAGTTTTCTACCTTATCCAAAAAGACCTTCTCCTTGAATGGCGACAAAAGTATGCCTTCAATGGGATTTTGTTGTATGTCATTTCTACCGTATTCGTTGTGTATTTGGCGTTTATGGAGATTGAAGATATGGCATGGATGACGCTTTTTTGGATTATCATGCTTTTTGCCTCGGTCAATGCAGTTGCCAAGAGTTTTTTGCAGGAAAGTCCTGACCGTCAATTGTATTACTATACCCTCGTCAGCCCAGAAGCCATCATTTTGTCCAAGATGATTTACAATGTACTGTTGTTGTTGTTGTTGGGAGGCTTGGCATTGGGTGTGTATTCGGTTTTGTTGGGTTACCCTGTTGAAGATACCTCGCTTTTTTTGACAACGGTGGCATTGGGTGCAGTCGGTTTTGCGCTGTGTTTCACTTTAATTTCAGCGATTTCTTCAAAGGCGAGTAACAATGCGACCTTGATGCCTGTTTTGAGTTTTCCTGTGGTAATCCCTATTTTGTCCCTGTTGATAACCCTTTCCAAAGCGGCTATTTTGGGTATTGAAGGGGATGAAAATGTCGAGAAAGACATCTTGGTTTTGTTGGCGATTGATGGAATTATGCTGGTCTTGTCTTTTATTTTGTTTCCTTATTTGTGGCGAGATTGAGTTCTACTATGACCAAAGTCATGACCACCAAAATTTCGAGGACAAAATAAAGTACTCCCAACATGCTTAGGGTGGAATAGTAATAAATGACCAAAACACTTGTCAAACAACAGTATAGAGTATTTGCTATGGCAATAGCCTTGAGGTAAGGTTGCCAATTGTTGGGGGTTCGAAAATAGCATGTCCATGAGTAAATAGCGAACAGGCAAGGGATGGCAGACAAGACATACAAAACTTGTTGTGGCATCCTAAAAATACTTTCAAAGTGAACCAACACCACCCCCAATAAGAAAGCGGACAACAAGGCTCCTAAGCCGTCAATTAAAAAGAGGTTTTTGGGAGATAGGGTCATTTGGTTTGATGTTTTAAATTAAAAAAATATATCGTAGGCATCTCATTTGAAGACTTAGAAAATTCTTCAAGTAAATTGATTTTAACCTATTGCAGTGATACCCATTCAGAAGATTCTTGCAGAATGACATTTAAAAGATAGAAAATAAATATTTATTCCACCTTCAATATCTCCCTACTAATCACATTCTCCTCAACCCCCATCCACAAATAATAAACCCCAACCCCCAAACCATCCAATTCCAAACTCAAAGTATAATTCCCCACACCTTGCTTCTCCTTCAAAATTTCTCGAACCACTTTCCCTTCCATATTTACTAACTGAACTTCCAATGTTTGCGGAGCAGAAAGCACATAGTTGACCAAACAGAAGTCGCTGCTTGGATTGGGGTATAAGCTCAAAATGACCAAATCACTATTGAAAGAATCTTGTCCTTCAATGTTGGTAATCATTGGAGGGTCGGGAGGAGCAGGCGTGTCTTGGATGGCTTTTGCGGGGCTTGGAGTAGTTCGTGGATTGATGTGGTTACCACCATCTATTGAGAACCAACCACCTTCAAAATTTTCGTTGGCATCTGGAGTCAAGATGCTTTCCATCAAATACCAATC
>JBGCDY010000292.1:0-8846 GCA_045105835.1 Chitinophagales bacterium | reverse complement strand
ACTTCATCCGTCACATCTTGGTAGCTGCCTGTCAATATGAAATTGTGTTGGTCTTCTGCTTTGGTGAGGATGCTGTAAGTCGAGTTCAGTGTGAGGTCTTGGGTGATGACCACGGCATTCAAAGAATCCAAATCCGAATCTAAGACATAGGCAATGTCGGTAGTATAGTTCGAGTAGTTCATCGCCAAATTGAAGTCTCCAGCATGGTAATTTGCATTTGCAGAGCCGATGATCCTCGACAAAGTAGAAGGTTTGGAGCCGTCCAAATTATCTCTTTGAATACCGAAGTTCCCATCAAATTGCAGTTTTCTGCCAAACATCGACCATACGGTATTGATTAAGAAATTTTCGATGTCTTGATTGAAGAAATAGGCTCCCAGTGATTGGTAATCAGGCTCGATGTATTGGTATTTGACTGCAAAATTGAACTCTTTTGCATTGTAGTTCAGGTCGGCATCCATCATTTTTCCATATACGGTGCTGTTGCGTTCTTTGGTGATGAAACTTGGGAAGAAGAATTTGGAATCCCCCGTTTCACCATCGTTGATATTGGTAGTGGTAGAACTTCCTGCATATTCTACATTCAAGCTCATGTTCTTGGCAAATTTTGTTTGACCATTCAAACCTACGACCATATTTTCATTCGGGAAAACCACTTGTGGGTCAAGTGTGGGAATAGATTCTTCATTGTCCTTTGCCTTCAAAACGATGAAATCCAAGAAGTTTTTGGCAGTTCCATAACCCACTTTCGTACTCCAACCCACTCGCTCATATTTTGGCAAATTGGGTTCTAAGAGTGCCAAATCTTGCGGTTCAGGTGTGGCTAATTTTCCGACCATTGTCGCAAATCGCACATTGCCAGGAGTCAGCTCCAAACCTCCACCGAGATAGGTGATGTTGTTGAGTGTATAATCCGAGAAACTCATGTTTCGGTGTCCACCATGCGCTTTTATCCATTTGTAGTTGGGGCTTGCGCCAATTCGGGCAAGGGTATTGGTGATTTTTTCTTTGATAGGCGGCAGCGGCTCTGGTTCGGGTTCTCCTGGTTCAGGCTCTGGCTGCTCGGGTGGTTTGAGGTTGATTTCGGTTCTATCCACCGTGATAAGTGCAGAAAAAGGAATGTTGAGTTTGTAGATATTGATGTCGGCATTGGAACTCAAAGCCCAATAAAGTGGGGATTGACGACCTTCGATGCCCGAAGAATTGTAAATTCGAGTGTCGATGTTTAGTCCGCCCGTTGCAGTGAAAGGTTCGCCCACTTTGAAGTTGTTGAACATTCCTTTCACATAGCGATTCCAAAAACCCTTAGTGCTGTCGTCGTCTATTTTTTGGAACTCCGTGAACAAGCCTGTGATGAGTTTTTGAGAAAGGCTTTGGGAAGTGGTATCGCCAATGAATTGGTTGTATAAACCTGCTGCCAGTTTTTGCTCTACCCTTTTGTCGGTGGAATCCAAGACAAATTGTTGATAGACTCCTTTTGCAAATTTCTGTTCAAATCTTTGGGAGTTGGCAGAAGTATCGCTGGTGTCAATGAATTTTTCAAACAAACCTGCCACCAATTTTTTGCCTCTGCTTTTGCCTGAATCGTCTCGTTTTTGGAATTCGGAAAACACGCCATTGACCAGTTTTCGGTGAATGCCTCTTGTGGAAGTATCGTTCACGACTTGTGAGAAAACGCCTTTGAGCATTTGTCCCTTCAAATCGTCTCCCAATTTGTTGTCGATGACTTTCTCGAATACCCCAGACATCAATTTCTGTTCGAGTGATTTGGTGCTGTCTCCTTCAATAAACTGTTCAAAAACACCCGACATCAATTGTTGATTCAGACTGTTGTCTTCGCCGTTTTCCAAGAACTGTTTGAACACGCCTGTTGCCAATTTCTTGGGAATGCTCTTATTGGTGGTGTCCAATACAAACTGTTGGAATACACCTTGCATCAATTTTTGCTGAAATTCACTGCCTACATCTTCCTCCAACAATTGTCGGAATGCACCCTTGATGATTTTACCTTCCAATGTTTTGGAGGTCGTATCTTCTGCCATTGTCTTCAAAATCCCATTGGTCAATCTACCCGAAAGTGAATTGGTGGTAGCATCTGTGACCATGTCAGAGCTTGCCAATTGGGTAAAAACTCCATCCATCAATTTTTGTGTCAAGGGCTTGCCTGTCGTATCTGTAACGAACTGTTCAAACATGCCCGACATCAATTTTTGCTCAAGGCTGTTGTCGGTAGAATCTTCGAGGAATTGCTTATACACTCCCGAAACCAATCTATTGGAAAGGCTTCTCTCGGAATCATCGTTGAGGAAGTTATCATATACGCCTGCCATCATTTTCTGTTGAAACTCGTTGCCAACCGTGTCTGAAATAAACTTTTTGAAAGCTCCCCTCAATAATTTTTTGGGAACACTTTTACTTGTGGTGTCGGCTGCAAATTCTTGGTAAATTCCGCCTATCAATTGAAGGTTGGGATTGCTGTTGGTTTCGGAGTCTTCCGCAAATTTGTTGAACATACCTGTCACCAGTTTTTGCTCCAAACTTCTTGAAGTGGTATCGGTGATGAAATTGTGAAAAACACCTCCGACCATACTGCCCTGCAATTCTTGTGAAATCAAACTTTCAGGATTTTGCAGTTCTTTGAAAACTCCATTGATGAGCTTTTGGGTCAAGCGATTTTCGGTTCTATCCGCAATCATGTGTCCAAACACGCCCGACAACATTTCCATTGGAAGGCTTTGTGAACTGGTATCTTTGAAGAAGTGTCCCAATGCACCTTTGATGAGTTTTTGCTCAATGTTTTGGGGAGCGTCGTCGTCGTTGATGAATTGTTGAATCAAACCTGTCACCATGTTTTCTTGCAGTCCTGCTGCTGCTAAATCAGTAGAACGAAATTGGGTAAACAAGCCATTGATGAGTTTTCGAGGTACACTTTTGGAAGTGGTGTCTAAGACAAATCTTTCGACTGTTCCTGTCAATAATTGAAGTGGTAAACTATTGGAGGCGGTGTCTTTGACGAAGCGTTCAAAAACGCCTTTGATGAGTTTTTGCTCCAACGTTCGGGTGCTGTTGTCTTGTGAAAAATCTGCAAAGAGACCTGTCACCATGTTTTTCCGCAAACTTTGAGAAGCTGGACTTTCGGCATTTTGAAATTGGTAAAGCAAACCGCCAATCAATTTTTGTGGCAGTTTTCGGCTGCTTGTATCTTGTACAAAATACTCAACTACGCCTGTCAGCAATTGAAGTCCAACATTGTTTTCTACATCGTCTTCTTTCACAAATCGCTGAAATACACCTTGTATGAGTTTCTGTTCCAAGCTTTTCGGGGAATCGTCTTGGGCAAAATCGGTGAACAATCCCGTCACCACATTTTCTCGCAAACTGGCGGATGCAGGACTGTCTGCATTTTGGAATTGGTGAAACAAACCGCTGATGAGCTTTTGTGGTAGTTTTCGAGAAGTCGTGTCTTGAACGAAATATTCAACCACGCCTGTCAGCAACTGCAATGGCAAACTACTGGAAGTGGAATCTTTCACAAATCGCTGGAATACACCACTGATGAGTTTTTGTTCGACATTTCGCCCACTTGAATCTTGTGCGAAATCGGTGAACATACCCACGACTGCATTCTTTTTGAATTCACTGACTGCGGGACTTTCATTGAGGCGAAACTCTTGCCACAAACCAGCCGCTAATTTTTGGGGAACTTTTTTGGAGGAATTGTCTGCAATGAATCGCTCAAACGTTCCCATCAACAATTGAAGCGGCACACTACTCGAAGCTGTATCTTTCACAAAACGTTGGAAAATACCTTGTATCAACTGTTGTTCCAAGCTTACATTTTGTTCTGCTCCAGCATTTGCAGTAGCGGTTGTTCTGCCTTCTGCAAAATCTACGAACATTCCTGCAATGGCATTTTTCTTCAATTTCTGAACCTCCTCACCATCGTTCTCTCTAAACTCTTGCCACAAGCCATTGATGAGCTTGCCCGTTACTTTCTTGTCCGAATCATCTGCAATGAATCTCTCGAATGTGCCAGTCAGCAATTGAAGTACAAGGCTGCTTTCTCCTTCTTCGTTTTTGACAAAACGTTGGAAAATACCTTGTATCAGTTTTTGTTCCAAGCTGTTGCTCGTCGTGTCTTGTGAAAAATCCACAAACATCCCTGTAATGGCATTTTTCTTCAATTTTTGAATCCCCTCACCATCATTGGTTCGGAATTCTTGCCACAAACCGTCAATAAGTTTACCAGTTACTTTCTTGTCGGAAGTATCGTCGATAAATCGCTCAAAAGTACCTACCAACAATTGGAGTGCAAGGCTGTTTTCGAGGTCGTCCTCTTTGATGAAATGCTTGAAAATTCCTTGAATCAACTTTTGCTCCAAGCCCACGTTTTGTTCTGTTCCAGCGTTTGCAGCGGCATTGGTTTCTCCATCTGCAAAATCCAAAAACATTCCTGCAATGGCATTTTTCTTCAATTTTTGGACATCTTCATTGTCGCTACCTCTGAACTCTTGCCACAAACCATTGATGAGTTTGCCCGTTACTTTTTTGTCAGAAGTATCGTCAATGAATCGCTCAAATGTGCCTGTCAATAATTGAAGGACAAGACTGTTTTCAAGGTCGTCCTCTTTGATGAAATGCTTGAAAATACCCTTGACAAGTTGTTGTTCCAAGCCTGCATTTTGGCTACCACTTGCGGCAGTAGTTCTTCCATCCGCAAAATCGAGGAACATTCCTGCAACGGCATTTTTCTTCAATTTCTGCACCTCTTCGCTGTCATTGTTTCGGAATTCTTGCCACAAACTGTTGATGAGTTTACCCGTCACTTTTTTGTCGGATTTGTCATCAATGAACCGCTCAAAAGTACCTGCGAGCAATTCTACCGTCAAACTGTTGGCTTCGTCTTCTTTGGCAAAACGTTGGAAAAGCCCTTGTATGAGTTTTTGCTCCAAACTGTTGCCACTTGTGTCTTGTGCAAAATCGAAAAACATTCCTGCAATGGCGTTTTTCTTCAAGTCTTGTGCATCTTCGCTGTCATTGCTTCGGAATTCTTGCCACAAACCATCCAACAATTTGCCTGTTATTTTCTTATCAGATTTGTCGTCAATAAATCGCTCAAATGTGCCTGTCAATAATTGAAGGGGCAGCGTATTTGCCTCACCATCTTTGCCTTTTACAAATCGCTGAAACAAGCCTTGCACCAGTTTTTCCTCCAAACTGTTGCCGCTTTTGTCTTCCGACAAATCCAAGAACATTCCTGCAATAGCATTTTTCTTCAATTTTTGAACCTCCTCAGTGTCATTGCTTCGGAATTCTTGCCACAAGCCATTGAGGAGTTTGCCCGTCACTTTCTTGTCGGAATTGTCTACAATGAATCGCTCGAAGGTGCCTGACAATAATTGAAGAGCAAGGTCATTTTGCGCACCATTTTTATCTTTTACAAATCGACTAAACAAGCCTTGCACCAGTTTTTCTTCCAAACTGTTGCTGCTTTTGTCTTCCGACAAATCCAAAAACATTCCTGCAATGGCATTCTTCTTCAAATCCTGTACTTCGGTACTACTATTGTTTCGGAATTCTTGCCACAAACCATTGAGGAGTTTTCCCGTAACTTTCTTGTCGGAAGTGTCATCAATAAATCGCTCGAATGTACCAGACAATAATTGAAGAGCGAGGTTATTTTGTTTACCGTTTTTGTCTTTTACAAAGCGACTGAACAAGCCTTGTACCAATTTTTCTTCCAAACTGTTGCTGCTTTGGTCTTCCGACAAATCCAAAAACATTCCTGCAATGGCATTCTTCTTCAAATCCTGTACTTCGGCACTTCCATTGTTTCGGAATTCTTGCCACAAACTATTGAACAATTTTTGAGAAACTTTTTTGTCAGAATTATCGTCGATGAATCGCTCAAATGTGCCTGACAATAATTGAAGCGTCAAGTCATTTTGTTTACCGTTTTTGTCTTTTACAAATCGCTGAAACAAACCTTGCACCAGTTTGCCCTCCAAACTGTTGCTGCTTTTGTCTTCCGACAAATCCAAAAACATTCCTGCAATGGCATTCTTCTTCAAGTCTTCTACTTCTTCACTCCCGTTGTTTCGGAATTCTTGCCATAAGCCATTGGCCAATTTTTGAGAAACTTTCTTATCAGACGTATCATCTACGAATCGTTCAAACGTGCCTGTCAATAATTGAAGTGTCAGGTCATTTTGTTTCCCTTTTTTGTTTTTTACAAATCGCTGAAACAAGCCTTGCACCAGTTTTTCTTCCAAACTGTTGCTGCTTTTGTCTTCCGACAAATCCAAAAACATTCCTGCAATGGCATTCTTCTTCAAATTCTGTACTTCTGCGCTGCTGTTGTTTCGGAATTCTTGCCACAAACCACCCAGCAACTTACCCGTCACTTTTTTATCGGAGGTATCGTCGATGAATCGGTCGAATGTACCTGTCAATAATTGAAGCGTCAGACTATTTTTTCCAACACCTTCGTCTTTTATAAAGCGTTGGAAAAGCCCTTGCACCAATTTTTGCTCTAAACTACTGCCGCTTTTGTCCTCCGAAAAATCAATGAACATTCCTGCAACGGCATTCTTTTTTAGGTCTTGTGCTTGATTGCTTGTATTGTTTCGGAATTCCTGCCACAAACCAGTAACCAATTTTTGAGGAGTTTTTTTATCAGAACCATCACTCAAGAACCGCTCAAATGTGCCTGACAGCAATTGGAGGGTCAAGCTGTTTTTTTCAACACCTTTGTCTTTTATAAAGCGTTGGAAAAGTCCTTGCACCAGTTTTTGCTCCAAACTGTTGCCGCTGGTGTCTCGTGAGAAATCCAAAAACATGCCTGCAATGGCATTTTTCTGCAAATCTTCTATGGCTGTATTGTCGCTTTGTCGAAATGTTTGCCACAAGCCATTGATGAGTTTCGTTTCCAGGCTTTTATCACTTTGGTCGTTCCTAAAGTGATTGAAAGCTCCTTCCATCAACTCTAATCCAAGGTCGTCTGAATCGTTGGAGTTTTTTGTTCCCGTTTGTAGAATTTGTTGGAACAGGTTGTCAACCATTTTCTGTTCCACATTTCGATGAACGACGTTGCCAATCAATTGTTTGAAAGAACCTTCGATGGCAGTTTTTTGGTCTTTGTTGGGAATATCGTCGTTAAACTGATTGAGCAGTTGCTCAATAATCCGCTGCTGTTGAGAATTTGGGCGGTTATCTTGCGTTTCTTTGACTTGGGCTAAAAGTATGTGAGTTGAACACAGAAAACACAAAATGCATAAATAACGTAAAGATGTTTTCATTCTGGGCTATTTATCATTTTAGTAAATAAATTAAGCATTGCTCTGGTCAATGTAAACCAAAGGCAATAATGTAATAGCTGTTGGGTGGTAGTCCCTCTTTCTCTTATAGTGTCCGTTTTGAGGTAATGGTTAGCACTTTACGAGTGAAAAAGTCAAATTTTCTCAAAAATAATTTTTAATCAATTGATTTTCATTTTATTAATTATATTTTGCAATCACAAAGGGATTGTGTAATGATTCAAAACCGTACATAAAAAGAGTTCTTTGAAATTTCAGGAAAGAGAGAAAACAGCAGGTGATACTTGATAGACCTACTTTTTACACCACATTTTTAATTTAAAAAGTATACGGTTTTGAAAACCTGGCTTAATAAATGGCTGAAAAAATTGAAGTCTTCAATGTCTTCAACTAAACTCCCAAAGCATTTTGGACAATTCAGTCATTTTTTTGAAGAAAGAGTCCTTAAAATATTTACGATTGCCTGAGTCATTTAACTTTGGGCAAAAAATGATGCAAAAGTTGTGTGGGGAAAATGAATACTTAGATGAGTTCTGGTAAACGAAGTAAGAATCTGTTTTTGACTTTGAAGTATGTGTTTGGAAGAAAAGGGAATTCGATTAATCTATCGAAAACAGTAAAACAGGAGTTTGGAGTCTTGCCAATTTTAGGTAGTCTTATTGGCGGATGAAAATGGGGATATAAACTTGGAAGTTAAAGGGAACAAAATAGTGAGAGGTGGTCTTTTGCTAAGATTGAAGTGCAGCAAATTGATTTTTAGAATTGGTTCAATAAGCGATTGCTGTTTGAGGCTTCATTTGGGTCAACAAAAAAAGGGGTAGTTACCAGCTACCCCTAAAATTAACCACTAATTTACTTAACCATAAAAATCTAAAACCGTTTAGTATATACCAAACCCTGTGCCAGTTTTGAAGTTCGGAACAGAAAAAATGTTTTTTACTTCGCTTTAGATTTTTTATGATATTTCTATGACACATTAGGCTTTGTAATGATATGCTTGACCTATTTGTGAGGTCAAACTGTATCATTTTTGTACCATCTGTGTCTATTTACAAACCTTTGTGTGCACCATCGCACAAACCCAGTTCGTTTGCTGTATGTTTGCATCCACACCAGTGTACAGTTTTTGCTTCTTCAAACTTTACTACTTTTGGACGCATGCCTGAACCTTTGTGTGCGCCATCACAAAGCGGTTGTTTGCTGCTTTTGCCGCAAGTGCACCAAGCATAGTTTTTATCTGCCTCTACATCAAGCTTATAAGGTGATTTCTGGGCAATAATCGGTAATTTCTCTTCCATTGCTTTAACTAATTTTTAAATGTGAAAAATAAAATGTGCCTCAAATTAATGTTTTTGCAGGTGAAGAAGAACTATTTTTTTGGAAAATAATTTTCTCCTAACAACAATTGTTTAATTTTGCAGCAATCAAATAATTTCATTCATAAAAATATCATATTATGGTCTGGGCATTTTCAGTAATTGCTTTTTTGGTAGTCGGTTCTTTCTTTGTAGGAATTTGGTTGGAGAAAGG
>JBGCDY010000291.1:0-6726 GCA_045105835.1 Chitinophagales bacterium | reverse complement strand
GGGTATTTCACATTGATAAACACAATAATTTGGGGAAGATTGAAGTCATATTGGATATTCCAAAAAGAATTGATGTACCAATCCAGCAGTTTCCCAGTTTGTCCATCCCAATCTGTTCCATCAATACTATGTTCTAACACTACAATCCCCTTTCGATTTTGGTATTGTTGGACTATGTCAAGTGCTTGTAGTCGTAAACTATTATTGGTTTTAAAAGTATTGGACAACTGGCGTTTAAGGGTATTTTGCATGTCCTCCAACCCTCCAAACGTGGGCCAAACATCTTTGATTTGTGGGCGAAAAACCTGTTCTTCTTTGGATATGGGAAGGGTTTTGAGGAGTTCAATCTCGGCAATACGTAAGGTAAGACTGCTGTGATTTTCTTCTGTTTCACCACAAATAAGGTAGGAAATGGGTTGTTTTGGGAGGACTTCAACCCGATTGATGATGCAATTGCAGAAACTTTCTACTTGGGAATAACGGTCACAAAGTAAATGCTTGTAACGTCCAAGGCCTGGCTCTTGTGTTTCAGCTTCTCTTTGGTACAATCCCCATGCAAAATTGTCTAAGGAAACTTTTTTACTTGAATATACCCTCCTATTTATGCGAACTTCATTGATGGAAATGTTTTTCCCCTTCAATTCTAATTCTGCTTTTGCATCCTTGAATGCAATATCTATGGTATTACCGCCTACAAGACTTTGGTAGAAAGAAACTGAAAAGTCTGTTGCTAATTGGTCTTCAATACTTCTATCTGTTGCGATAACTTTTGAAATCCCTGCGTTCAACAGTCCTTCTACTTGTCCTTTGGTAGAACAACCATTTAGAAATACCAGTTGAAGGTTTTCTTGTAAAGCAAGATAGTCTGCAAGTGCTGCTGCATTGGTCGATTGTTTTAAGCCCTCTGAGGTTTCCAACATTATTTCGCTACTACCTGCGTGACCTCCATAGTGAAACCCTACGATTCGACTACGATAGGCAGGTCGTCGGAATGCTTTTACAATTTTGTCAATGGTTGCACTATAGATGATTTTCACCTCATAAGGAATATTGGGAGTATCCTCAAATATTTCTTTGATTCCATCCAATTCATTCACCAAAAACTGTAAATGTTCTCCGCCAAAATTATCATTGGCAAACGCTAGCAATATGATGGGCTTTTGTGACATAAGGTAAAAAAGTAAATATTTTTTTACTATTTTTAACGTAAAAATCCACCATAAAGTTATGATATGCTGTACTTTCATATCAATACCTTAAAAAATTTCCCTCTCATTTAGTCATAGAACTAAAATTAAGAGGGAAACACATATTGCTTATAAACCATTTTAAAAACTATATAGCTATTGGAGTTGGCTATAGAGTGTTATTTATTTTTTGTTTAGAGTTATCATTAATCACAACTGATGACTACGCTGAAATTTTCTGTTGTTTTGATTGAGGTCAATTAATTAGTAAGAATTTTATTTGAAAAGAATTGAGCTGGAAGGTTTAATTTGATTGAAGAGATGCAAATAAAACATTCCTATATTTTGCTATAAATTTTCAAATAGTACTTTATTTAAAGTTCTTCTTGATCCCAACCAATAATCATATGAGTAAGCTCGGCTCCTTTAATTGAAGCTAATTGATTCTTAGGAATTGTATTTGCAGAAAATTGGGCTAAAAAGTTTGATTCGGTTGAAAATGTATTAGTAGATAGCATTGATGTATTTTTTATATATTTAGGAGTAATTCTTTTCTTAAAAAATGTCTTTATACTTTCTTTTTTAAAGCTCTTCTTGATCCCAACCAATAATCATATTGGGACGTTCTGCTCCTTTGATAGAAGCTAATTGATTACTAGGGATTATATTTGCAGAGAATTGAGTTGAAAGGTTTAGCTCGGTTGAAAATCTATTGACAAATAGCATTAGTGTATTTTTTATGTATTTAGAGGTATTGTTTTTTAAAAAAAATGTCTTTATACTTTCTCCTTTAAAGTTCCTCTTGATCCCAACCAATAATCATATTAGGGCGTTCTGCTCCTTTGATTGAAGTTAATTGATTGAGGGAAAGTGCATTTGCTGAAAATTGAGTTAAAAGAGTTGATTCAATTGAAGAGATTGACATAGTTATATTCTTTTGAGTTTTTAGTACTTCTATTTTTTATTATGGGTGCAATTTCACAAGAAAATTGGGTATAGAAAAGGACAAAGGAAGCCCTCTTTATACACAGTTCCATAAAAAAAAAATCCAACCACTCATTATAAAAAATTATTAATCAGTAGACTATAAATTAAAATTCTATGGAAAACTTGATACAGATAATAGATAAATTGAAGCAACCTGAACTTAGAATGCTGAGGAGTTATTATCGTGTGAAACACAATAAAGAGCCTAGTAAAAAATTAGAGCTATTGAACCTGATATCAAAAAAGGTAGTGGAGACAGATAAGGAAGCTATGAATAGATTGTATGGAGATACAAATGCTGTTTCTGGATATTCACACCTGAAGGAAAGATTAAAAACGGATTTACTAAACACAATTTTATTTGTGAATCCCGAGAAAATCCATCAGACGCTTTATGCAAGGAAGAAATTGGAATGTAGAAAGCTAATTATTCAATCCGAATTGTTAATTAGTAGGAGTGGAACTAAGGTTGCTAATGAAATTTTAATAAAAGCACTCTCAATTGCTCAAGAATTTGAATTTCCTGATTTAGAAATTCAAATTAGGGATGTATTAAGGAACAAATCTAGTTTCCGTATGGGATTTGACGATTTCAAAGTGCATAATGATAGAATTGATGGTTGTATGAAGCTTCAAAGAGCAATCTTAAAAGCAAAAGAGTATTATTATCAAATGCAAGTCCCAACTCAGAACACTACAAATAGTTATTCATTTCAAAAAAAATATATTAAAGATTCATTATCCGAAATTGAGCGATTTATTGAAGAAACAAATTCCGTTAGGGTTAAATATTGGTATTACCTGATAGCAGTATCCTTTTACATCAACATAGAGAAAGATTTTGAGAAGGGCATTAAACTTCAAATTGATTTTGTCAACCTTATTGATAAAGAGAAGATTGTATATTCTAAGTCAGCAATTGCTGGGGGCAATATGCAATTAGCTCATGTCTATTTACTCACCAATGATTATAAGAAAGCATTAAATCCAGCCTTAAAAGCAGTTGATACCTTTCGAGAAGATTCCTTTAACTACCTAAGGGCGTTAGAAATCCAATTCTGGGTTTATCTAAGAATCAAAAATTTAGAGGAAGCAGAGAATACAATTAAAAAAGCATTTCTTCATAAATACATTAGCCGCTCTGATTATTTTAGTGCTAAATGGAATTATCTGCAAGCAAATCTAATGTTCCTAAAAGGAGACTTAAGTGCAGCACACGATTTTCTACTACAATCAGATGAACTGACCAAAGACAAAACAGGTTGGTATATTGGGTTTAAATTATTATTGATATACATTACTTTTGAGCAAAAGAATTTCTATTGGTTGGAATCTCAACTCGAAAATTTTAGAAAACTATTATTAAGAAATAAAAATAAACCAGAAAGCCTTACAAGGGCAAAAACCATTCATAAAGTAGCACACGCACTCTTAAAAAATCATGGAGATTTTTCTAAGGTCAAACAAATCAATCAAAAAGAACTCAACTTATTGAAGGATGCCAAGGATGATATGCACTGGGATCCAACAGGATATGAAGTTGTTCGATTCGATGACTGGTTTGACAATAAAATATAATTCGTATTTTTTATTTTTTGAGTACCCCTAAAATAAAAAATCCCTTTCAATTATAAATCAAATTGAAAGGGACAATCTGTGGAATTCCACAAGTATCTTTTTTTAAACTACAAATTTTATATTAAAACAATCTGCTCACTTTTCTTCTTATACTCCTCTCCCAGTTTATCTTGAATATTGCGTAAATGCTCCCGAATGGATTCTTGCATTTGCTCTCGAACGAAATCCAAGTAAGCCTCTGTATCTTCTTCACTCATCACATTTTCCTCCCCCATAGCATTTTCATTTACAATAATAGTTGTTCTGTCCTCTGAACTGTCTATTACTGTAGACATTCTATCCTCCTGTTCCATTTGAAATTTTGGTGCAGTAGTAGCAGAATGTGCTTGTCCGAAGTATAAGCAAATGATGGTAGAAACAAGTAAAAAAAGACTAACTTTCATCTTCAAGGTTATTTTAGAGCCAAATCAAAACCACAAAACAGGGCAACGAGTATAAGACATTGCAAGCGAATCCCGCTGCCCATTTCTTCACTTAATGAATATATCAATAAGAGAAATGTTTTTTGTATGGTACTTGGTGTCGCATAGTAGTAAGTTTATACCTACTAAAGCTCCGCAACACCAAAATAGTTCCCGATTGGTCATTTTTTTTGAAAAAAAATATATTGGGATTTATCAGTTAGTCGTCACCACCTCATGAATAGTTACATTTTTAAGTGATTTTTTTTTTCTCCCCTCCTCCCAAGAACGTTCTTGGAGTGATGCGAGGAATCTCTACCACAAAAATACTTCCCTTAGGCGTATTGTCCTTGATACTGATTTTTCCTTCGTGAAAGTCAATCAATTGCTTGACAATAAATAAGCCCAAACCAGTACCTTTTGTCTTTCGAGTATCTTCATTCCCTACTCGATAAAATTTCGTAAAGATTTTTTCTTTTTCCAGTTCTTCAACCCCAATTCCTTGATCTTTTACTACAAATTGAGCAAACTCTTTGTTTGCAGTAAGCATGATGTGAATAGTAGAATTGGCAGGAGAATACTTGATTGCATTTTCCACCAAATTGATAATAATGGAAGTAAGTGCGCTTGAATCTCCTTCTATAAAAATATCTGGGTGAATCTCAATATTAAAATTGCATTGCCGACCAAATTTATCTTGAATATTGCGGGCGCTTTCTCCTACAATTTTTGACAAATTCACATCAAACCTTGCAAATATAATAGACTGATTTTCAATCTTTGCAGCCATCAAAATATTGTCTACCAAAGATTTCAGGCGTTCTGTATCTTTCAATGAATTTTGAAGTAACCTACGCTGCTGATTGAAATCCAAATTGCGACTATACATCGTTTCTAAGGAAAGTTTGATGCCTGCAATGGGGGATTTTAGTTCATGTGTAATCGACAATAGAAAATTCCGCTGTTGCCGATGAAGCGCCAGCTCTTTTTCAATACCATGATGAATCCTGTAAGCCCCCCATATTAAGATTAAAATAAAAATCAAGCCCACGCCCAAAACCATCAGATTACTTGCCTCTTTTTCCTCCAATGCCATTTCATATCCCGTCGAATATTTTACTTCTTCCGCATCAATGTTATGCTCTTTATAAGTAATCTCCAACATTTCAATAGCATTGTTAAAATGCTTATTGCTCGCATCTATGTTGTAATAAATCCACCACCCAAAACCCAAAACAGCATACAAACTGATGGCATAAAAAATGAACATTGGGCGAGAAGCAAAATCATACAAAAAACTGATCCTTTCCTTTAACTTCTTCATCATAGCAAATGATTGAGTATGTTTTAAATAGCAGAGGTTTTCATTACGAAAGTAGTCAAACACAAGGGCAAATCAAAACAATCAGAAAATATGATCCAATGCTTGACACATCACCGCCGCAGCTTCTGCCAAATCTTCATCTGAATGTGCCGAAGAAACAAAACCTACCTCATAGCCAGAAGGTCCAATATATACGCCATTTTGAAGCAAATATTGGTGCAGTTTTTTGAAGTATTCCATCTTTTCAGCTTCAATTTGATCCGCTCTTTGCACCTTTTCTGCATCCGTAAATGCAATCCAAAAAATAGACGCAACCGAAAACAAATGGAACGAATATCCCTTTTGCTTCGCATAACCATTCACAGCAGCGACAAATCCTTTTGTTTTTCGCTCCAAATCCTCATAGAAATTAGGCTCAAGGCATTCCTTCAATTGCGCTGCACCAGCTGCCATTGCTACAGGGTTAGCAGACAATGTACCCGCCTGATAAACAGGGCCATCTGGAGCCACAAAGCCCATAATTTCTTTGCTCGCACCATAAGCCCCAACAGGCATTCCACCACCAATTATTTTGCCATAAGTGACAATGTCAGGTGCAATATCATAGTATCCAGCAGCCCCTTCAAAACCAGCTCGGAAACCCGAAATCACCTCATCAAAAATCAACATTGCCTCATAATTCGTACAAACCGTTCTAAGCAATTGCAAAAACGATTTATCTTGAAGCAACAAACCATTATTGGCAGGAATAGGCTCTACAATCACCGCTGCAATATCTTTTCCATGTGCTTCAAAGGCTTCTCTCAATGCTTCTTCATCATTCAAAGGCACTACAATCGTTTCAGACGCAAAACTCTCAGGCACACCTGCTGAAGAAGATACTCCAAAAGTCACCAAACCCGAACCTGCCTTGACCAACAAATGATCTACATGCCCGTGATAACAGCCTTCAAACTTAATCACCTTGTTTTTACCCGTCGCTCCTCTCGCCAATCGAACAGCCGACATCACTGCCTCTGTCCCCGAATTGACAAAGCGTATTTTCTCAATAAAACGATTGTTCTTCAATATCAAACTCGCCAGTTCGTTTCCATAAGCCGTTGGCGTACCAAAAGAAGTTCCTTTCTCCACTGCTGCAATAATCTCCGCTTTTACATTCGGATGGTTATGTCCCAAAATCAAAGGCCCC
>JBGCDY010000290.1:0-2573 GCA_045105835.1 Chitinophagales bacterium | reverse complement strand
AAATTAAAATTGAAGAGGTTGGGCTGCTGTGTAAGGATTTTGTAGAGAAAAGAAAAAGGGCCCATCGCATGACGTTGTGACGAAAAAAGGTCTATTTCTTGGTCAAATACGGCAATGTTTACAAAATCGGAAGATTGGCTTCCATAACCCAAAAACTGTCCATAGGTGACATCATGCGTCCCTCCAATGATAATCGGGATGACCTTCTCCGCACGCAATGCCTCCACTACCCTACCCACGCCAATATAGGTGTCGTGTTGGGTTCGTCCAGCCTTGATATTGCCCAAGTCTGCTACCCGAAAGCGTTTTTGCCACTTATAGAGTTTGTAGAGTTCTCGTCTGACTGCATTTGCTGCTTCTTTGCAGCCTGTCTTGCCGTCATTGCGGCGATCCTCTTCTACTCCTACAATGGCGATGTCTATTTCGCTACAATCAGGAAGCAGGTCTGTATGTTTTACAATACAGTTACCCCATTGGTTTTTAGCATATTGCTGCGGGTCCAATACCTCGCTTGCGTCAATAGGGCTTAAAAAATCTTCGAGCATTTTTTTATTATGTTAGGGTTTTGACGTATTTGATTGAAGTCTAAAAATCTATCTTGATTTGTTGGAATACCGTGCAACAGAAATTTCTTGTGATAGATTTTTGTTAATATTCCAGCAGCATCACTGCGATACTATTTGTAGCAAAACTAATAAACGTTTAATCGTGCCGAAGCTACGCTCCTATGATTCAGGCTTCAAAGTGTTTTCTACAAATGGAATCTGGGCTAGGCCCTTTTTAAAACTTAAAAACTCCACTACACAATCTACTAAATCAACAAATAGACCAATTTGCAATTTTGTTTCTACTTCAAGTGCCGAAAGTATCGAATTTTGATTGACTACACAAATCCATTGCGTTCTTATTCGTGTTGAAGTAAAACTTGGTTTGCAGTCTATCCAAAATCTATTCCATTCACACTCCTTACTTAATCTTCCCTTAACCTTCTAATAAGCCATTGAAGTCGCATGTTTGATTTATTTGCCGTAATTTTGTGTAAAACATACTTAAACACTTTTGAAGTGTTTGTCAAAGAAATAAATGGAATTTTGACAAATTCTGTGGGGAATGTAAAGACTATGGTAGTCTGATCTTACAAAAAATAATGATTAGCAAAATAATCATCTAATTTTCAAATGAATAGACTACCGTAGTCTCATTTCATAGTTTTAGTTAAAGAGCCAAATAAATTAAGAAAAAAATATGTTCGATAAAGAGCGAGTTATATTGGTCACCAATGACGATGGAATCACCGCAGGTGGAATCAGAGCTTTGGTAGAGGTAGCGAAAGAATTTGGAAAAGTAGTGGTCGTAGCCCCTGATAGTCCGCAGTCTGCAATGGGTCATGCCATCACCATCACCAAACCTTTGAGGTTGAAGAAGGTAGATATTTTTGATGGAATCGAATCCTATGCTTGTTCGGGAACTCCCGTGGATTGTGTCAAACTGGCAACGTCTCAAGTATTGCATCGAAAACCAGATTTGTGTGTGTCGGGTATCAATCACGGCTCCAATTCTTCCATCAATATCATCTACTCAGGTACACTTTCGGCTGCAATGGAAGCTTCCTTAGAAAACATTGATGCCATTGGTTTTTCGTTTTTGGACTACAAATCAGATGCGAATATGGAAGTAACCAAAAAACATGTGCGGACGGTCATTGCTCAAGTATTGAAGCATGGACTTCTCGACCATCAAATGCTCAGTGTCAACATTCCCAACCTTCCAGCAGAAGAGATCAAAGGCATAAAAATTTGCAGACAAGCCAAGGCGTATTGGAATGAGGAATTTGATGAACGAACAGATCCACAAGGCAGAAAATACTATTGGCTAAAGGGGAATTTCACCAACGAAGACACAGGAAAAGATACAGATGAATATGCTCTTCAAGAGGGATATGTGTCGGTTGTTCCCGTCCAACACGATTTGACGGCTTACAATGGAATTGATTTTTTGAAGGATAAATGGAAGGAAGTTATTTAGGAAAATTCAAATCAAAAACTCAAATACAAGTTCAAACAATACTTTGTAAATAGCCTTATTGCATTTCAGAATTTGCCTTCGTATATGGCTGTATAGTTGAATTGTGGAACAGTACAACAATTCAGCAATAAAACAATTACAAATATGGATCCACAAGACACTTTTTTGAATGGTCTCATCACTGCCATTGCTACCACCACACTTTTTTTCTTTATTTGGAAAGGGACGAGCTATGCATTGTCTAAGTACATTTTGGACGATTTCGGAGGGTTTTCGCTCAAACTTATCTGCATAGCCAGCGTCGTTGCCAATGCCATACCTGTTTACTTCTTCAATAAATACGAGAGAGGTCATGCCCTACAAGGGCTTGTTAGCGC
The DNA here is from genome assembly GCA_045105835.1 of Chitinophagales bacterium. Lineage (GTDB taxonomy): Bacteria > Bacteroidota > Bacteroidia > Chitinophagales > UBA2359 > JAUHXA01. The sequence continues at coordinate 171 of JBGCDY010000290.1, read as the reverse complement.
AACCATGTTCATGGTTTTGGGGATTATGTTTTATTTTTGGGATAGCTTTTTGAAGTAGGGTGAGTAAGCTAAGAAATCCCTCCACTCTCCTATTGAATGGCATTTTGGTCAAGACTCCAATATCGAACAAATTTGCTTTGTCGGTTTGGTCTGCTCTCATCTGTTTGCCTT
>JBGCDY010000289.1:0-3100 GCA_045105835.1 Chitinophagales bacterium | reverse complement strand
GCTTGGATCAGGCTCACTGAATCCCAGTATGCCGTGTTGGTAGGGGCGTTTGCCTGTAGAAATGGAGGTCCAGAGAGTTGGGGAAAGTGGTGGGTCTAGAGTAGCCAAATTACCCATGACACCTTCGTTGATGAATTTTTCGAGGGAGGGCAATAATCCTGCATCTAAGAGTGGATTGATGGCTTTCCAGTCGGCTGCATCCCAGCCTATTAAGAGTACTTTTGGTTTCATTGCTTTTTTTTAGAAGTGAGATGTGAGAAGCGAGAGGTCGGAAGTGAGGAGCGGAAAGTCAGGTTAAAACTCTCGTTTCTCACAGTGAAACGGTCTCTCTTCTCACTTCTTTTTAAGAGGTTTCGGTATAAACAAATGTTCCGAAAAATTGTAGTTCATTTCTTTGCGTTTGGCTCGCCAAACCTTCAAGCCTTGAAAGCCGAGGGCGAGTAAACCCATCGAACCTTCGACAGGAACATCGTAAGGGGCTCCATCTGTTTTTTTGATGGGAATTTCTTTTGGTGACTGGTTCATATAGAATAATTCAATACTTGTTTTGTGGAATGTAAGATAATGTTCAAGGTTCATTTATCAAAAAATAGCTTTCTTTTTATACAAATCCCCATCAACCAAATACTTGATTGATGGGGTATATAAATAAGTGATTTTGTGTTTGAGGCAGTGTATTGAATACCTACTCTTTTATCCGCTTCTTCCGCAAACTAAAATTGGGTTGAATCAAATAAATCGTGCCGAAAGTCATTAGTAGAATAGCGAGGTTGAGTAAGCCCCATTCGGAGAGAGTTGGGACATTGCCAGCTGAACTAACTGTAACTGGGCATATGGCAGGACCCGAAGTCGCCCCAGCGGCAATACAAGTATTGGGCTGATCTTCGTAGGCGAAGTCATGAACTGTGACAGAGCCGATGGAGTTAAGTGTCACCCTCACCCATCCATAGTGATTCTGGCCTGCTATTTGAAATTGAACACCCAAAAAACCTGTTTGTGGAGGTGGAACAAATTGAGAGGAATTGCTACTTCCTGACTGTCCCAAACTGCCTCCGCCATCTGATGCATGAGTAATGGGTGATTGAATGAGTGAACCACTGGCAAAATTCATTGCTACATTGAACCCCACCACAAGTTCATCATTTGCGACAATCTCATTAGTGTCGCTGCCATACCAATATCCTTGCCCCCAAACTCCTACGCTAGTGCTATATACAGAAAAAAATAATTCTATGGCACTATTTGAACTTATAGCACTACTTGAGGTAGTTGTAGCGGTAATACTTTGTCCGTCTATATCCACGCCAAAATATGTATTATCTGTTGCTACTGTTACATCTGCGGGATCTGTGTGAACAATGGTTCCTTGCACCTCGGAAGAAGTAGCTAAGAAAGCTGCCCCCATAGTGGCATAAGCAGAGAGTTTTTTGTTGAGAGAAAATTTGTTTTTTATCATAATAGGAAGTGTCTTCTATTAAGTAAATGAAAAAGGTTTATTTCGTTGGCTTTTTTCTAGTGGCTCTTTGAGTTACAATGTGGTTTTGCCACAACTTCATCTGACCTGCTGTCAGAGTAGCTTTCCACGTCTGTTGATAGGCTTGGTGGGCATTCTTTCGTTGTTTTTGGCGGCCTTGTGCTGATTGGTTTTTGAAACCTTGTTTTTGTTTGAGCCAGCCTAAGCGTATTGTATAGAGTTGCTTCTCTTGGGCTTCGTTCAGTTGCACTACTTTGTCTATTCGCTCAACTTGGGCTTTGGCTCGTTCTTCGAGCGTTTTCTGCTGCCGATGTTGTTGTTGAGCAGATAGGGAAGTGCTGATACCCATGAATAAAAGGGCAATCAGTAGTGAGGGAATAATAGATAGAGGTTGCTTCATTGGTGATAATTGTTGGTTAAATGAAAAAAAATGCAAATTTCAGTTTGTTTTTTTAGCGTTTTTTCAAAAAAAAAAAATCTCCAATCTTATCGGAAAAATAGGATTGATGGACAAAAAAAGCCAGTTCTTCTAGGTTTCTATCACTAAAATCTTCCATGAACCAACTTTCTTTTGTACTAAAAATTAGAAACTATCTTTTTTGATGCATTTGCTCTTATTCAAGTTGGTAAATCAAAAATAAACAAAAACGTGTAACACAAAAAAATAAAATAATATTACAATTTAAATAAAAATACATTTAAAAATAAAGTGTCTCGATTTTCGACAAAAGTGTTTTGTGAAAAAATGCGCTTTTTTCATAACTTTTTTTGAAGCTTTCAAGTCTTTGATTCAATATTCGTTCTTCAAAAGCTCCAATAATTTTCGCCGCCTTCGGATAGAAATAGGGAATTCCAATCCATTGTACAAGCGAATACGGGGATTCTTCTGATTTATGATTTGAAATACACGATTTAAGTTTACAATCGTAGAGGCATTGATTCTAAAAAAATCATAGGCTTCTAATACCTCCAAAGAACCTATAATGGAATACTTGACCTTCAGTTCTATTGTAGGGTTGTTTTCTAAGCTCCACTAAATTCGTCCATGAGCCAAAAAGCCGCTCCGATAACAGAGTGTGTGCTGTTAATTTTTTAGGCTCCCTAACAAAAAAAGCGAATTGAGAGAATAGATTATAAGAATGAAGCTCTTTGTTTTTTTTGTCGCAAAATCACGGTTGCTTTGTTTTTTATCTAAATATCCATCTTTGTGCTACTGATTATATTCGAATAAATAACCTTAAGTATTTTTTAATAATTGTTTTGGTAAGGATGTATATTTTTTTAGGTAAAACAAATGTATGTATAATGTCATAATTTCTTAAAATATGGAATCGCAAAATTGTCATATTAATGTCAATAATTAATTTTAATTGAATTTTAATACCTTGTCAAGGTTGTTATTAGAGGGAGGATAGAAGGAGGGAGGAGATGAATTAAAAAAGCTCCAATATTAGTATGTAAATATTAGAGCTTTTGGATTGAATTGGTAGAGCGTTTTATCTTTCAAAGACTTTCTATTCGTCTTTTTTTTTGTTTTTTAAAATTGGGGTTAATCAAATAAATCGTACCAAATATAAACCCTCACTTCCTTTTCACCTTCTTCTGAAAAACAGGTTTTATACTTCC
>JBGCDY010000288.1:0-3721 GCA_045105835.1 Chitinophagales bacterium | reverse complement strand
CCAAATCAAAAAGATCTTGGTCGGTTTGGGCTTCAGGTCCTCCACCCCAAGACATACTGATGACATGTGCACCTGCTGCAATGGCATATTCAACTCCTTCAATAGCACCGACCAAAGAAGCCGTTGCATCATCTGCTGTTTTGACGGGAATAATGGTCACATTGAAGCCCATAGCTGCAATCGCTAAACCGTTATCTGTCGCTGCCGAAAGGATTCCTGCACAGTGTGTACCATGTGAAAAACTATCGTCGCCTGTATTGGGAGGATTGGGGTCATTGTCATTGTCGCCCGAATCCCAGCCCATTACATCATCTATGTATCCATTGCCATCGTCGTCAATTCCATTGTCGGCTATTTCATTGTCGTTTCGCCAAATATTGGCAGCCAAATCTTCATGTGTGGTCAATACTGCATCATCGACCATTGCCACCCAAACATCCTTGTTGCCCAAAGACAAATCCCAAGCACCTTCAGCCTCTACTTTTCTCAAATTCCACTGGTCAGGATGCAAATCGTTTGGGGTATAAAATTTTTTGTACAAAGGAACTCGCTCTGCAAATTCTATAAAGCTGAACTCTTGAAGGGCTGCAATGAGTGCCTCTGGTTTGTCTTTTTGTCGAAAATGCAAGCGGTAATATTTGTGCATTTCGGGAAGGCTTTTGAAGGATTTTTCGATGAGATAAATGCCAAATTCTTCAATCAAGGGATTCAGTATGCGCTGACGACTACTTGGGTCTTGAGCATCATAACCCAACCTAACAGTTGAATGTTCCTTGATTTTTATATAGAGTTTACCTTCTTGGTAGTCAGATGTCTCTGCTGAGTTTAGAATAGTGGAGTGATTATTGGAATCTGTGTCGATTTGTAAATCCTCTGGACATACAGTAGTGGATTGACTGCTATTAATGCTACAAACTTCGTAGCAGGTATTGTTGGATTTTAATAGGTTGGGCGTAAATGCGAGAAAGAGGGTCAATAAAAAAACTTGACAGGGTATTTTTTTTAGCATAACAGACCAGTTTTAGATGATGATTTGATTGATTGGGAGCGTCACTGTAAGAGTAGATACTATCAAAAAGAGTTTTTGCTGCCTTGTAGTGTATGTATATCCAAAATTTTATGGAAATGTTTGCACCAAAAAACTTGTTAATCTACTGACTGATAATAAGTATTGCAGCAAAATGTATGGATTTTATTAATATTGTTTAAGACATTTTGCTGACAATTTATCTTGAGCTATAAAGATAGTCAATAAGAAGGGTGAAAAAAAAAGACATTTTGGAGAGACTTCCAACTGCTTTTTTGTGCTTCAATGGATAGGGGAGCTTACATTCGTTCTGCAAATGCTTTGATTATTAGGCGTATTTGCAGAGAGAGAATAGTGATTTGGATTTGGCTTATCTACTGTTTTTAGGTTTTTTCTCGAAAGAAAATATGCAGGTCATTGTCGCCAATCTGTTCTTTTTGTAGGAATTTTACGGACCTAAGTATGGGGGCAGCAATTCCCTCGCCCCAATATTGATTTCCCACAAACACCCTCGCCTCATCCCAAAGCCCGAAGTCAATGAAAGATTGCAGGACTTGTTTGCCGCCTTCTATAATGAGGGAATTGATTTGTTGTTCATATAGATATTGAAGGATTTGGGGAACAATGTTTTGGGAGAAATCCAAGGTTTGGTAGTGTAGGTTTTGAAGCGAATTGGCTTTTTTTGCAGTGAAAACCACTGTGGGAATGCTTTGGTCAAAAAGGTGAAGGTCTTTCTTCAATATGTTTTGTCGGTCTATTACCAGTCGAGTCGGATTTTTTCCCTTCCAAAGCCTTGCATTGAGCTTAGGGTTGTCTATTGCAGCTGTCTGTCTTCCCACCAAAATAGCCGTTTCTTCTGTGCGCCAACGGTGCGACAATCGTTTGGCGATGCGGTTGCTGATCCATTTTTGCTCTGGTTTTTCAGAAGCAAAAAAGCCATCTGCGGTTTCTGCCCACTTCAAAATGATGTAGGGGCGATGTTGTTGGTGAAAAGTCAAAAAACGTCTGGTGAGGTGCTGACATTCTTGGACTTCAATACCTACGACTACTTCAACCCCCGCATCCTTCAATATTTGCACGCCCCGACCTGCCACTTTGGGATTGGGGTCTAAGCATCCAATGACAACTTTCGAGATTTGGTTTTTGACAATCAGTTTGGCACAAGGAGGAGTTTTGCCGTAGTGGGCGCAGGGTTCTAAGGTAACATAGATAGTGGAAGAGGAGAGGAGGTGTTTGTCGGTTGCATTGACCGATGCTATGGCATTTACTTCAGCATGGCCTTCGCCAAATCGTTGATGCCACCCTTCCCCAATGATGCGATTTTGGTGGACTATGACTGCCCCAACCATTGGGTTTGGTGCAACACTGCCAAGCCCTTTTTGGGCGAGTTGGATGGCTCGACGCATGAATTTTTGGTGAGACAGATGATTTGAAGTGCTTGGGTTTGATGCTTGCATTTTGAAGATATTTTGGAGCAATTTACACAAAATGCAAGTTTTATTACAAGCTATTTTTGTTGCATCAAACCTTTCCCAATAAAAAACACACCCATTGCAGATACTTGGTGTCTTTTAGAAGCGAGTTTCCAATAATAGCGACCAGGCTTAAAGCCTTTTTGAAAGGAAAGTTGAAGTCCGAAAGAAAGGGTTTGTGATGGAATTTCTTTCCGAATTAGCACATCGTATTCGTTGTTTTCGACGATTAGCAGAAGAGAAACTTCGTTGGGACTTTTCCATTCAAATTGAAGGTTGTCTGTACAGTTGATGTAGTTTTTGGGATGCAAAACTTCTACATCGCTTGCCCTACTGATGGTCAATAGGTTTTCTTCGTACTCTTGAACAGGAGCAAAAAAGGCTAACAATTCTTCTAAGGAGTAGGTTTGTTCGTAGTAATGAATTTGTTCTACTTCTTTGAGGGTTCGTAAAAACTGGAGATTGTCTTCTTCTTCAAATGATTTTTTTAGCAATAAATTCAAATAGGTAGTTTCCATAAATTCAGTATTTTCAAAAAGAGAGTCTAATTTCTTACGATCAGCATCGTTTAATTCGTCATTTAAAAATTTGTCGGAGAATTCGTTCATTGGATGAGATTTTGGGGGTATTTTGAAATTGAGTTACAGCGTGTAAAGATTTTTTTAGCAAATATGTTTTTTAATGTATTCAGAAACGCTTGGAAAATGATTTGCAATGTGATTGGTTAAATCTTTGGAGTCGATAAACAATGCCAACTGTTTTAGACATCTTGACAAACGCTTACGGGAAACAGTTTCTGAAATGTTTAATCTTGCTGCAATGTCACTGTGAGGCAATCCGTGTTGATACCGCAATCGAATCATCTGTTGACATTGAACAGGTAAATTGTTCAAATATTGTTGAAACTGTAAGGCTACTTCTTGTCGGTCTGTTTCTATTAAGGTGGCTTCTATGCTGTTTTCTAGCTTTTGATCTTCTTCAACTGTGTCATAATATTGGTGAATCATTTGTGTTTTCTTTTTCTGCCTAAGTTCCTTATACCACAAAAACCGAGCTATTTGTACAATGTAGGCTTCGATGTTATTAGGGGGAGAAGATGTTTTTTTGCATTGTACTCTAAAAGCGTGAAAAGCCTTCCATATAGTATTTCGTACATCATCTTCATCTCCTCCTTTTTCTTTTACCAACTTTTTGATTTGGGCAAACAGTTTTTTGTAAAAAA
>JBGCDY010000287.1:0-3071 GCA_045105835.1 Chitinophagales bacterium | reverse complement strand
ATTGACAACATGATGCGCCAGCTTGCGACACCCATTGCTACCAACATCCCAGCACCCATCAATACAGCAGGTTTACTCATTTCTCCAATAGAACCAGGAATCCACCCCCAAAACATATCTGCTACACTATATTGTTTGATCACTTCTTCCCAACCGCCTTTAGCGGCCAAAGCCAGCGGAGTCGCTCCTGAGAATCCATCTACCACATTCGCAAAACCAGCAGCTGCGGTAGTAGCACTCATCCCAAAAATATCGTGTAATAAATTGTAGTCGTAAGCGACCCAGCATATATCACCAGAGATATCTGTTGGATAAGCAAAGAAAACAAATACCCTTGTCAATAAGGCAATGTTCAAAATATTCATTCCCGTACCACCAAAAGCTTCTTTACCTATAATCACTGCAAAAGCAGTAGCCACTGCTACCATCCACAAAGGAATAGCAGGAGGCATAATCAAAGGAATCAACATACCTGTCACCAAAAAACCTTCTTCAATTGCATGACCTTTTTTGGCAGCAAAAAAGAACTCTATTCCAAGTCCAACTACATGCGCCACTATGATAATGGGCAACAATTGGAAAAGACCATAGAAAAATTTGGTAAAAAAAGCATCCATCACACCAGGATACATACCAAAGGCAGCATAGTGTTGATGCCCAATATTGTACATTCCAAAAAGCAAACAAAACTGCATGGCTAAAACCACATGCACCATTGTACGCTTCAAATCCATCCCATCACGGATGTGTACCCCTTGACCAGACGTGACCGATTTAGGGGCAAAGAGAAAGGTAAAAAAACCATCAAAGACAGTGTGCAACATCTTTTTGTCTTTGATTGATTTACCATATTCCTCAAGTTTCTTTGCTAACTTGCTCATATCTATTAGATTGCTATATTTTTATTGTTATATGGCTCTGTTGCTTTATGGTTGTATTGTTAAAATTGTCTTTCAAATAGTACAACAATTCAGCAATATAACAATTTACCCTTGTTCTCTCATCATGTCTAAGCCTTGACGCAAAATTGCCTGTACCTCAGTTTTTGAAGGACACACAAAACCACACAATGCCAAGTCTTCTTCCACAACCTCATAAATACCCAAACCTTCCATTTGATCAAAATCACCATACATGATAGATTTCAACAATTGCATTGGGTAGATATCTATTGGAGTCACCTTCTCATACAAACCTGTGACCACAAAAGCACGATGTTCACCATGAGTGTTCGTGGTAACAGCGTATTTCTTATTTGGTTTTAAGAAAGCAGGAAAAGTTTTAGACGCACTTGGTCGATTGGCAGGAAGAATCCATCCCAAACCTGGTAGAATCCATCCAAACATTTCATAAGCATCTCCTTCTTCCAACACCGTCAATTGATGGTGCCAAGAATCAATATGCCCATTTGCTTCAATAGTACCTCCTGTTAAAGGATTGCCACTGATGTATCGAACATGATTGGAGCTTAGATTATCTCTAACCAAACCTTCAATACTTGCACCCAAATACGTTTTGTAATATTTAGGATTTTTTACCACCGAACCACCGACAGAAACCAAACGCTCAGTATTGAATACACCATCCAAAGCCAAACGACCCAAGACCAATACATCTTGTGGGTTGATTGTCCAAACCACTTCACCCTTGTTTAGAGGAGCAATGTGGTGGATTTGTGTACCAACATTACCTGCTGGATGAGGTCCACTGACTTGATGTACTTCAATGCCTTTCACATTCTTGTATGCATCAGCAGAGGTTGATTTTCCATCAACACTCAAATGTACCTTACCTGAAGTCAATTTCTTCAATACATCCACTCCCGCTTGGAAATGCTTTCCCTGTCCCTGCATTACATAGTTGTAATCAGGAGCAAGAGGAGCAGTATCAAAACCAGAAATAAAGATGTTTTTTGGAGTTTCAGAAGGATCTGCAACAACATTGTAAGGTCTTTGACGCAAGAACATCCAACAACCAGATTGAAGCAAAGATTTGACAACTGCCTCTTTAGAAGCCGAAGAATTGATTTTGTCAAATTGTTTGAAACTTACCTTGTTGTCAGCCAAAATAATGACTTCCGCAATAGCACGTTTCTGACCTCTTTTTACTTCTACCACCTCACCACTCACAGGAGCAGCATAGATGATATCTGGATTAGACTTGTCAAAAAACAGACCATCGCCTGCCTTAACTTCGTCACCTACCTTAACCAAAAGTTTGGGTATAGGAGCTATACCTTCAAAGTTTGGCGGCTTGACAGCGTATGTACGAGCCTGAAAATTGCCTACGGTTTCTTGTTTGGGTTCACCTACGATTTTTATGTCGTAGCCCTTTTTTAGCTTAATTGTTTTGCCCATTTTATCTACTTTTCTAAAATAGGCTGCAAAGGTAGTAAGTAGAATTAGAAATAGAAAGATTTATCCAATAATTTCGAGAGATAAGCACTTTTGAAGTGTTTCTATGCTTACAATCAAATGTTTATACAGCCTAAAATAGTTGATTTTCTGAATAAAAGATTAATAACAGCCTTTTGAGGTTTTAGTTCTTCAAGTTTTGAGTCGATTTTTTATCAAATCTATCTTGGTACTTCAATCTGACTCACAATCAAATCCAGAATGTCGTCTGTTGTCCTGCCCTCCATTTCTTTTTCGGGACTCAGCATCACCCGATGCCGCATTGTAGGCTTCACTACCTGTGCCACGTCTTCTGGAGTCACAAAATCACGCCCTTGCATGGCAGCAAAAGCTTTTGCCGTCATCAAAACCGCCAAAGAAGCACGGGGAGAAGCCCCCAAATACAAATCCTGGTGACTGCGAGTCGTATGCACCAATTGAGCAATGTATTCAATCAGTTTTTTCTCCACATGAATTGCTCGAACCTGTTCCCTATATTTTGCCAAATCATTAGAACTCAAAACAGCTTGAACAGAATCTATTTCATGTTGGTTTTTACGTTTATGAAAACCTTCAATAATCTGTACCTCTTCTTCAAGGCTTGGGTAAGTGACTTCAATTTTGAAGAGAAAACGGTCCAATTGCGCTTCGGGCAATCGGTAGGTGCCTTCTTGTTCG
>JBGCDY010000286.1:0-3740 GCA_045105835.1 Chitinophagales bacterium | reverse complement strand
TTGGATGTCTTGCCAATCTTGAGTCAATGAGTCTGGAACGAGGTCGTGGTCAAAGCTAAAGGTCAGATTCTCTTTTTGTTGGATAACTTCGTCAAAGCTTTTGGAGTCGAGTGAGACTTCGGTGCTGTTGCCAAACTTGCAGGATTGAACCATGACGAGTAGGCAAAGTGAAAGGATTAAAGATAGTTTGTTCATAAGGGGTATTGGGTTTTTGTTGAGGGTAATTGGAGTCACCCTTTTGGGGTTACCTGTTCTTTGATTTTGAAGGCGACAAAAATTTTGCCAAAGAGCATAACGTTTTTTGAAGATAAATAATTCCAAAATGCGACAAAGAATATACTATTTTTAAGTGGTATTCGCAATTATATTGGTGTGATGTGGTCAAGGTTTTGTCATGGAAAAGTAAATGGATGTTTTTTTAGTAAATTTGAGAAACTACCTTTTAATTGTACACTTAAATTTTATCGTATTACCATGAAGAAATTATTTTTAATTAAGACACTGAGTTTTTGCTTGTTTTTTTCCTATTTCATTCATCTTCTATATTTGGAGGTTCAACACCAATAGATGCTTCTTTTACTACTGATAAAGCTACATTTGCTTCTATTTCTTTGGTTAGACGCTGAATGTTACTCACCGATACTGAAACTATTCCCTCGATTTAAAGGTGCTTAAAGTGTTCCAATCGGTAAAGACTTGCTACCTGAGCACCTAATTAAAAAGAGTGTGTCATAAATCGGTTGTCGGATTTTATTTCTTTTATAAGCTGCCCTAAAAGGGCAAAAGCAGTAGCGTAGGGCAAAGTTTACGAAGCCCTACGAGCATAATAAAATATAGATTCAGCCCTGAAAGGGCGTAAGCCTAAGAACCTTTGGAATGCTTAGGCCCTTTCAGGGCTAGTAAAACGCTTTTTCATATCGTAGGGTTTCACCCCACGCTATTGCTTAAAGCCCCTTGGGCTTATTATTGCAACCGATTTGTGACACACTCAATTAAAAAAAACTTAAAACAAGCACACTTTCTCTTAAATCATTAAAAATAAATCATTTATACAGAATACCATCCTCATTTTATTTTCTGTTACAATGAAATTAATATTTTTTTAAAAAAAAATGCTCTCTCCCTGTTCACAAACTCCAATAAAAGACAACTAAAGGGTAAACACTCAAGACACATCGATGTGTCTTGAGTGTTTATCAAATTTTATTTTTTAACTTTATCGTATTATCATGAAGAAATTATTTTTAATTAAGACACTGAGTTTTTGCTTGTTTTTTTTCCTATTTCATTCATCTTCTGTATTTGGAGGCGTACCAGGTTCAGTAAATGCCAATTTTGCTGCTGATAAAGCTACGGTAGTTGTTGGAGAAACCGTCACTTTTACAGATATATCTACAGATAACTGTAGTCTCGTCATTCCAGTAGGTGCAGATGCAATAACTAGTTGGAATTGGAATTTTGGAGTGGATGCTACTCCTGCAACGGCTAATACTGAAGGACCTCATGCTGTTTCTTATAGTTCAGGAGGAACTAAAAATATTAGTATGAATGCTAATTCAAGTTTTGCTAATTGCAGTTCAGACAGTTTTTCTATGATGATTACTGTCATTGCTGCTGCTGCTCCTGGAGTTCCTACCCTATCTGAATGGGGCTTGATTCTTTTGGCATTGTTGCTGATGAATTTGGGTAGTGTTTTTATTGCTCAAGAAAAATTGGCTTTGGCGACTCCACGTAATTTCAAACTGCCATTGATTCCTTTCCAATTGCCTTTCTCGGCTGAATACTTTAATAAGGCAATGGTCTTGACAGCGATTTTTGCTTTTATGGGATTTGCTGGAAGTATTGTTTTCACGGGAACGATTGCGGCTTCTGATTTGATTGGGGTATTTGTGACTGCGCCTGTGTTTGCGTATTTGGTGCATTTGGTTTGGTTGTTGAAGGAAAAGTGAGAGGTGGGATAAGAGACCGTTTTCGCTGATTATCAGAACCTCCCAAGACTTGTCCCGATTTTCGGGATGAATTTTGGAGGATACAATAATTGACATTTGTAATTTTTTATTTATCAAAAAAATGAACACAGCCCGCTTAGATTATATCAATATTGGATTGATGTTGCTTTCAGCAATTGGAGCGCTCATTATTCCCTTTGAGTTGTTTTTGTTTTCTTTCATTGTGTTGGGACCTCTGCACTACATGACCGAAATTGGGTGGCTGAAAGAGCGTGATTTCTTTTTGCCTCACAAACGGGATTATTGGATTTTGGCGGGCTTGTGCTTTTTTACAGGTTTTTTGTATTTGCTGTTTGAGTTTTTCGACTTGGCAATTGGCAATTCTTTGGCAGCGTATGTTGGAGGTGAAAATATTGAGATGTTGAAGAGGTGGATTCCTTCTTTGACTTTTTTGGCTTTTGTTGCTGCTTTGGGGATTGTGTTTTTTGAGAAGTGGCTGCCAAGGGTGGTGATTATCTTGTTGGGTTTGGGATTGGCTTTTGCATTGGAGGAACTTCCATGGTATATGGTCATTTTTGGGATTTTCATTCCTACGGTTATTCACACGACTTTGTTTACAGGGGCTTTTATTTTGTTGGGGGCATTGAAAAACAAGAGTTTGACAGGCTACTTGTCGTTTGCCGTTTTTGTTTTTTGTAGTGGAATTTTCTTCTTTTTGCAGATGAATATTGGGGGGTATATCATCCCGAAAGGGGTGCAGGACATCTTTTTGAAGGGGGAGTTTTATAGCATAAATTACAATCTCTACCTACTGCTTTATCCCAATGCAGAAAGCAAGTTGGTATTGGATTCGCCTATTGGTTTGCAGATTCAAGGCTTTATTGCTTTTGCTTATACTTACCACTACCTCAATTGGTTTTCTAAGACGGATGTCATCAAATGGCATCAGGTTCCACGCACTTGGTTGATTGCTACGGTGGTGGTTTGGATTGGAGGAATGTTGCTGTATTTGTATGATATTCGCTTGGGATTGGCGGCTTTGATTTTCATTAGTTTGCTGCATGTGTTTTTGGAGTTTCCACTGAATCATCGGAGTTTTGGGGGGATTTTTGGGGAGTTGAGAAAGCGTTTTTAGTTGGAACACGGAGGCACTGAGACACAGAGTTTTTTTCGTGTGATTTGCAAGGATGGAACGCAGAGGTTTTCTTTAAATGTGCGATATTTGTATTCTTGTTTAACAGAAATTTAGCTTTCCTTCAATGAATCAATTAACAAATGCCTCAATTAATCAAGCCAAAGTAGGTCTTTTACTTTGCGATCATATCGCCCCTCAATATCAGCATATTGCCCTAAGTTATGCAGAGATGTTTGCAGCAATTTATCCAAACTTTGACTTTGAAGTATTTGAGGTTTGCGATGGCATTTTTCCTGAATCGGTAAATGCTTGTGAGGTGTATGTGTGTACGGGGTCGCATTTTTCGGTGTATGATGAGGTGGATTGGGTCTTGCAATTGAAGGATTTTGTGCGGGAGATTTTTTTGCATCAAAAAAAGTACATTGGGCATTGTTTTGGGCATCAACTATTGGCGGAAGCTTTGGGTGGAAAGGTGCAAAAAGCGGCTGTGGGTTGGTGTGTGGGTGTGCATACTTTTGAAGTGAAAAAACGGGAGGCGTGGATGTTGCCTTTTCAGGAATCCTTCAATGTGTTGATGTTGTGTCAGGATCAGGTGGAGGAATTACCTCCGAATAGTGTGGGTTTGGCAGGTGGAAAAGATGCTCCAATTGGGATGT
>JBGCDY010000285.1:0-4328 GCA_045105835.1 Chitinophagales bacterium | reverse complement strand
CGTTCTTGGTTACGCCCTCATCGAGGTATTTCACAAGAGAAACTACCCTATTATTTGGGCTTCTTTGAATTTGTGTATAATCAGAGAAAACGTGGAGCAAGCCTCTTAGATTCTCTATTAGACACATTATTAGATTCTTCCTAAAGAACAGAAGAACAAATATTTGATTATAAATACGTATAAAAATCACGGAGAAACACCGTATGAGCCAATATTTATTGGCATCTGCTATAGATACATTTCCATGAGTGTGGTAAATCGTTTGGATAAAACCCTCCAAACGAGTATCTATCTGACCATTTCTTAATGAACTGGACTGGTTTAAAAACTGCTCAACAACTTTTATTTTTTCTTCGAAATCAGCTGCTTCAAATAATTTCTCCTCCAAAAAACGACTCCAATTGGGCTGAATGTCACTCAACTCAATGGCTTGATGCTTCAATTCTGCTAAGTGTATCGAAAAAAGTTGAGATGCCATTGCAGGGAATAGCCTTATCCCAAACCAAGTTTCTTTTTTTGCAAGCTGAAAAACATCGGGCTTGATAAGGGTAGGTGATAAATACACCTCTTTTTCTTTTCCACAATTGATGACAATATCCACACAGCCATCTGGAATCACAAAATAATCCACCTCCTCCTTCAATGCCCGCAACTCCCAAAAACACACGACCTTCCCTCTCAATGCTTCGCAAGGCAAAGATTCTCGGTAATGAACATAGTCATTGATTTGTAGAGGGTTGTAAGTACTCAAAGGTTTTGTGTTCTATTTTTTCTTTTTAGGGTCGTCCAAGTTTTTTTTCTTAGAAGCCATTTTGTTCCGTCTGGGTCTTGCAGATGATTTAGGTTTGTCTTTCTTTCGACTTCTCTTTTTTGAAGGTCTTGAAGCAATTGAATCCTTCTTCTTAGGAGCAGCTTTTTTTGTAGTAGAAGTATTGGTGGCAGCAGATTTTTCACTTTTCTTTGGCGCAGCAACTTTCGGTTTTACGAACCTCTCCTTTTCAACAGCAGTAGGCAAATTCTTAGCGTTCCTCTTTCGTTTACTTGTTTTTATTTTGCGCCTATTTATACCTGTAGAAGCCTCCTCTGTTTTAGAAGAATGGCTAATCATTTGGTTCATTTCCTGCATTTCTGCGGGAGTCAATTCTCGCCACTGTCCCAATTTGAGACTGCCAACAGTGACATTCATAATGCGGGTTCGCTTCAATTTGGTCACATTGTAGCCCAGATATTGACACATCCGACGTATTTGGCGATTCAAACCCTGCGTCAAAATAATTTTGAAGGTAAACTCATTGATTTTCGTGACCTTGCACTTCTTAGTAATCGTATCATCAAGCGGCACACCTTGCCTCATTTTCAAGATAAATTCGGGTGTAATCACCTGTTTGACCACCACGATGTATTCTTTTTCGTGGTTGTTGCCAGACCGAAGAATTTTGTTCACTATGTCTCCGTCATTGGTCAAAAATATCAAGCCCTGCGAAGGTTTGTCCAAACGCCCAATTGGGAAAAGTCTTTGAGAATGATTGATGTAGTCAATGATATTGTTGCGTTCCTTCTGCTCCGTAGTACACACCACACCGACAGGTTTATTGAAGGCTATGTACAAAATCTTCTTTTTGGGTCGCATAGTTTCGCCATCAATCTGAACAACGTCCCTATCAAAAACCCGATTGCCCAATGCTCCAATCTCACCATTGATGGTTACTCGACCTTGTGCAATCCATTCGTCGGCTTGTCTTCGAGAACAAATTCCCGTGCTGCTGACATATTTGTTCAAACTGATTGAATGCTCGTTTGTTTTTTTCACTTCTATTTTACTTCAATGTTTAAAATAAATTTTGGACGAAAGATATAAGTAGAAAGACAAAAGACTTTTTTTTTGATAGTAAAATGCACATTGTTAATTATCTCTTTCATCTTTCGTCCAAAGTCTAAAAAAATAAAACCTTGTGGTTCTTCGACCGTTTTCTGAGCTGCAAAGTTAGACCGATTACTTCAATGTTTGGCGAATGGTCTCCACAAATTTTTCTCGTTCATCCACATATATGGCAATGGATTTATACGAATTTTGCATTCCATAGATTCTTTGCAGTATATTTTCGGAGTTTACATGCAAAATGATATTGTGTTTGTCCAAATGCCCCAAAGGAGAGAATTGAAGAATGCTATTGTCAATCGGCAAAGGTTTTGTACTCAATTCAAGCCCTTCAATATCCTTCAATAAAATGGTCGTTTCACTAAAAAAACCATACCGCAAAAACAGTTTCCCGCCTGCAATATCTACCCAAATCGGTCTTTTGCTCATCGAACGAATCAAGGCAAACACTTGTAAGCAAGCGTATAGACTCAAACCTGTCAAAATCCATGCAGCCGTATGGCTCCACAATTGAAGTATAAGGTGAATGGCAAAAGTCTCAATGAATATCAAAAAAATGAACGTACTTGCCAATAGTCGAATACCACTTTTTTTGTAGTAGGAAAACTCGTTTGCAGCCAATTCTCGTTTTTTCCAATAGAAGAGTGAGTAATAAACAACGGCTATTTCGGTGGACAAAAATGGGGCTATTTTTTGGGGTAATATTTCAACACAAGCCGCCTTCAATGCAGTATAAAAATCAGGGTTTACATTTTTTTCTGCCCTAAAACGTTGCAATGTTTGATAGGTTTTCAAAATAATATAACCCAAAACACCAATTTCCACAATAGGGAAAACAAAAATTTTGATTTGCTGCAATAGAGATTGATGTGTGGCAGGAATCACCCAGGTTGCGACTATAATTCCCACTACAAAAACAGAGGCAATCGTAATTTTGGGAATGTCTTTTTTTCTGATAAGGAAGAAATAAAACAGTGGGATGGTCAACGCAAAATCCAATGTAATCGCACTGAAAAGCGTTTGGGGGTTGCTTAGAAAAAAGGAAGATTTGGCAAGCAACACCAAAGATATCATCATTGCCAAAGGCACACTCAATAAGGTGATTTGACTATTCCAATTGATTGAGGTTTTCATACTTGACTTGTTTGATACTGTCACTACAACAAGCCAAACACGACTTCTGTTCCTCCCTCAAAAATACTTTCGCGCCATTTTTTTTTGAAGGAAGGGAAATCCTCAATAAACTTCAAAGGTTCGTCTAAATAACTCCAACAATTGTAGTTTTACACTTTTCTGCTCTTTATTTTTTTATTTGCCCTTATACATATTTTCATTGCAGCGATATTGACAACTTTAGAATATTGCTAAAAAAGCAAGCATTTACTTGAGTACAAGGAAGTACATTTATAGCTAAATTTTAATTAGTTAAGCCCTCAAACTAATACCATGCCAAAGGTTACGGCAAAAGACTAAAATTTATCCACTGATTGTGGATAACTTTTATTGACAATAATTCACAAGAACATCTACCTTAGCATCATCAAAATTATATAGAAGAACCTATCTTTTAAAAAACAATTACTTTGCCCATAGCGTCTATTTATTTTTCCTTTTTGGAGAGGTGAACCAACCGTTAACCATTATTAAATACAACAAAGACACATTTACAGCCCTTGAAATACCTGTTTATTTCATAAGGCTTTTTAATGCGTCTTGTAAAGCAATTGAATCAAAAGAAACAACAATAAATTACTCCTGAATTATGAGCATAGAACCGATACTTCAAGAAAATAAAAACCGTTTTGTATTGTTTCCCATCAAACATGACGAGGTGTGGAAAATGTACAAAGACCATGTAGCGAGTTTTTGGACAGCAGAAGAAATTGACCTTAGCCAAGACCTCACCGATTGGTCCAATCTAAACGATGATGAAAAACACTTCATCAAACACATTTTGGCATTTTTTGCAGCAAGTGATGGCATTGTAAACGAAAATTTGGTCATCAATTTTATGCGAGAAGTTCAAATCCCAGAGGCGAGGTGCTTCTACGGTTTCCAAATCGCCATCGAAAACATTCACGCCGAAACCTACAGCCTCCTAATTGATACCTACATCAAAGACCCTGCTGAACAGCAATACCTCTTCAATGCCTTAGAAACTGTCCCTTGTGTCAAGAAAAAAGCAGATTGGGCATTGCGATGGATTGAAGATGCGCCTTCTTTTGCACACCGTTTGATTGCCTTTGCAGCTGTTGAAGGAATCTTTTTTAGTGGAAGTTTTTGCTCCATTTTTTGGTTGAAAAAACGCGGTTTGATGCCAGGTTTGGCGTTCTCCAATGAGTTGATTTCGAGAGATGAGGGTTTGCATTGTGATTTTGCTTGTTTGTTGTATTCTATGCTGGTCAATAAACTGCCCGAAAGCGAGGTACAATCTATTATCAAAGAAGCC
>JBGCDY010000284.1:0-4317 GCA_045105835.1 Chitinophagales bacterium | reverse complement strand
TGAGGCTTGCAGGGAAATTGCTGCTAAGATCGGGTTTGTAGGCTTTGCCCGCGGCGAAAGAGGTTAGGTATTCTTCCGAAATTTGGAGAGCAGCACTCGTGTGGGGTTCGCCCGCTTTGGGTTTGTCCAATTGAAGGATATTCTGCTCCCGCAAAGGATGATTTTCTCCAAACAGTTCCATCACTTCAAACCGCTTCGCAAAATCATTTCCTGCCAATAAAAATAGGGCAGTCTCTATAGTCGGCAAAAAACCACTGTGTCCCTGTCCTTTCCATCCGCCAAATTCGGTATAAGCTCGGTTGTAGCTCGTATTGTTGGTAAAAAAGAAATCCAAGGTTTGGGGTGAAAGATGGGGCATCAATGCCAATAAAATGACCAACCGTTCGGCTGCCCCAAAACCGAAGCCTTCAATGATTTGGGAATAAGGGCTTGGGTATTGGGAGAGGTCGGGAACGGGGATGTGTTCTATGGAGGCATATTTTGTTTCTTGATTGAAGTGTAGTTGGATGCGGGTTTGTAGGATGGTTTTGAACCATTGGTGTTCGGTGGTTAGGGTTAGGGGGTTTTGGTTGTGGGGTAGGGGCATACTCTTGTGACTTTAACTCACCGAAACATATCAAAAAGAAAGAGTTCCATGTGGTATAATTAAATTAGACTCTTGGCTTAATAACATGATTCTGGTAAGGAACTCTGTTTAGATTAAAATTTATTCTGTAATTTTTTGTAGAGCCACTAAAATTAAGTTTAGATGGCACTAGTGTTTAGTTAGGTTTAAAGTGATGGGTTGCCAACGTAATCGCCAATTTTAATTAGCTGATTCCCAAGCTCCCAAATAAATTTGGAGGTTAGATTACTCATCACTTTAAACTTAACTAAACACTAATTATACTAATACCCTCTTGGAGATGGATATTCAGTTTGCCCACCATGTGCATGAAACACGTCTACATAATAAGTTCCATCTTTCATTAAAAAACAATCATAAACCAACCTTCCGTAACGAGGGTTGTTTTCATCAACTCCTTTTCCAAGTAGCATGATATTTCCATTTCCTGGAATGATTTCAGAATATCTGTGTTTGACAATAGGCTCTAACATATCTCTAGAGTAACCATGTCCTGTAGCGCTATTTCGAATACGTAGTTCCATCTGATTGGCATCCTCCTCACTTATTCTCTGAACTACTTGATATTGAAAAACCTCCTGAGAAAAACTATTTAGCTTATTATTTTGCAGATCATTAATAATTTTGAATTGAAAAGCCCTCCCTGCCATAACATCCGCCTCTCTTTCCAATCCCTTATCATCATTCACATTTACTCCACCTTTCATCTGCATAGTAGGCTTCACCCTCCCCTGTTTCTGTTGAACTACGTGCCAAGCCTCATGCGGCAAATGTTTCTCTTGGCCAGCCCCCAAATGAATATCCGTTCCTTGTGCAAAAGCATGGGCTTGCAATTGAGCGGGTTTTTCGGAATTGTAGTGGACTTTTACATCGTCCATCGAATAGCCCGAAAGGTTTTCAATACCCGATTTTAGATTGTCGGGCAGTCCCGTATTGTTTTCCTTTTTTTGGATGGTGAATTGCTGGGCGGCGTGATTATCCGCCATTTTTTGAATGGCTTGCTGCTCTTGGTTTTGTGGGCTGTTCTTCATGCCCTCTTGTAGTTGCCTTTGAGCGATGGCTTCGGGGCGATTATCTACAAATTGGAAAGTGGGTTGGGAATTGTTTCTTTGAAGTTGGGTATCAGAGGTTCGTTGACTAATGTCTTGTTTTTTGTCCAAGTGTGTTTTCATCGTGAGTGATTTTGATTTTTTGGTTTGTATGTTATAAAAAGGAGAGAGTGTCGTATTTTTCATAACATTTCCCAAAAATATAAAAATAACAAATAATCGCATAAAAAAAAACGACCTTTTTTTAGTGATTTGTTATTTATTTCATTCCCCTTGTAGTGGCGTTGCAAACGCCGAAAATAGTTCACTCTCGTTGCAAACGAGCGCGAGTATAGAATACTCTTCTTTTTGTCATTTATCTTTCTTATTAATAGACTCCGCAACATTGACACTTCTATTTCCTCTTCGTCAGTCAAAAACTGC
This sequence comes from Chitinophagales bacterium, assembly GCA_045105835.1. Classification (GTDB taxonomy): domain Bacteria; phylum Bacteroidota; class Bacteroidia; order Chitinophagales; family UBA2359; genus JAUHXA01. The sequence goes on along the minus strand of JBGCDY010000284.1, from coordinate 2,220 downwards.
AACTTTGTCAGTAAAAATGGCTTGGCATATATTGTGATAAGGTAGAAGCGACGTAAATAATTTTAATTAAATTTCACAAATAAAAATTACTCAGAATATGAGCCTAAATATTAAGCCATTAGCTGATAGAGTGGTAATCGAAGCTGCAAAAGCAGAAACAACTACCAAAGGTGGAATCATCATTCCTGATACTGCAAAGGAAAAACCACAGAAAGGTATCGTCAAGGCAGTAGGTCCAGGTAAAGTAGATGAGCCTATGACGGTTAAGGTGGGTGATACAGTATTGTATGGCAAATACGCTGGTACAGAATTGACCGTTGATGGAAGTGATTATCTTATCATGCGTGAGTCTGATATTTTTGCAGTAGTATAAACCTTTGGATGGTGGACGGACAACGCTTGACGATGGACGGCTGCTGAACAAGAAAATGGTTTAACTCTTAAAATTTTAATAAAAAACACAACATAAAAATTTCCTATAAAATTATGGCGAAGTTAATTAAGTTTAATACTGAGGCAAGAGAGAAATTGAAAAGAGGAGTGGATGCTCTTGCGGATTCAGTAAAAGTAACTTTGGGTCCTAAGGGACGTAACGTAGTTATTGAAAAGAAATTTGGCGCACCAAGTATCACCAAAGATGGTGTGACTGTTGCCAAAGAAATCGAATTGGAAGACCCAATGGAGAACTTGGGTGCTCAGATGGTGAAGGAAGTAGCTTCCAAAACTTCTGATGTGGCGGGTGATGGTACAACTACTGCAACGGTATTGTCGCAGGCAATTGTAACTGCTGGTTTGAAGAGTTTGGCTGCGGGTGCAAATCCAATGGATTTGAAGCGTGGTATCGACAAAGCGGTAAAAGTAGTGGTTGCGAGTCTTCAAGATCAGTCTGAAACAGTAGGTGACGACATCCAAAAGATTGAGCAAGTAGGTACTATTTCGGCTAACAACGATGCCGAAGTAGGTAAGTTGATTGCTCAAGCAATGCACAAAGTGAAGAAAGAAGGAGTTATCACTGTTGAAGAAGCCAAAGGTACAGATACGTATGTAGATGTAGTGGAAGGTATGCAGTTTGACAGAGGATATTTGTCTCCTTACTTCGTGACGAATGCGGAGAAAATGCAAGCTGATTTGGAAAGTCCTTTCTTGTTGATTTATGACAAGAAGATTTCCAACATGAAAGATTTGTTGCCTGTATTGGAGAAGGTGGCTCAAACTGGTCGTCCATTGTTGATCATTGCAGAGGACATCGACGGAGAAGCGTTGGCTACTTTGGTGGTAAACAAAATCCGTGGTGCGCTGAAAGTTGCGGCTGTGAAGGCTCCTGGTTTTGGTGACAGAAGAAAAGCAATGTTGGAAGATATTGCCGTTTTGACAGGTGGTATCGTGGTTTCTGAAGAGCGTGGCTACAAATTGGAAAATGCTGACTTGACTTTCTTAGGACAGGCAGTCAGAGTGGTCATCGACAAAGACAATACAACTATTGTAGATGGTAAAGGTGATGCAGAAGCGATTACTGCAAGAGTAGGTCAAATCAAAGCTCAAACCGAAACGACTACTTCTGATTACGATCGTGAAAAATTGCAAGAGCGTTTGGCTAAATTGTCAGGTGGTGTTGCGGTATTGTATGTAGGTGCGCCTACCGAAGTGGAAATGAAAGAAAAGAAAGACCGTGTGGATGATGCACTTCACGCTACTCGCGCAGCAGTGGAAGAAGGTATTGTTGCAGGTGGCGGTGTTGCGTTGATTCGTGCCATCAGTTCTTTAGAAGGTTTGAAGGGCGATAACGATGACGAAACTACTGGTATCGAAATCGTGAAACGTTCTATCGAAGAGCCTTTGCGTCAAATTTGTGCCAATGCTGGTTTGGAAGGTTCTGTGATTGTACAGAAAGTGAAAGAAGGTGAAGGTGCTTTTGGCTTCAATGCTCGTACCGAAACTTATGGCAACTTGTTGGAAGAAGGGGTAATTGACCCAACTAAAGTAACCCGTGTTGCTTTGGAGAATGCGGCTTCTATCGCCAGTATGTTGCTGACTACTGAGTGCTTGATTGTGGACAAACCACAGGAAGAGGCTGCTCACGCTCACGGTGGTGGAATGCCAGGTGGAATGCCAGGCATGATGTAGGATTGATTTTAGTGATTGGTAATTTATTTTTTAGATTGCTAATTTGGATTCAAAATATAATGAACCCCCTTGGTCTTTTTAGACTGAGGGTGTTTT
>JBGCDY010000283.1:0-4228 GCA_045105835.1 Chitinophagales bacterium | reverse complement strand
GCTACACCCATCATTGCGACTGAAATTGGATTGTACATTTCTTCGGTTAAAATATTCATGTTATTCACTCCAATGGCAGCTGTTGTTTTACATTCGGGTTCTATTGCTGCAAAATGAAAATCGGTTTGTGGTTTTACTTCAACAATTGCAGGTTTGTTGATTTCTTGTAATTGGTAAGTTTGGTGAACTGCAAAAAGGGTGATTAGGATAGTGAAAGTAAGATGGAGTTTGGAACGCATAATTTTGGAGGGGGCTGGTGAGTAAGTATATAACGGTGAAGTGCTTACCAAAATTGAGTGAGAATTTTGGTAAGCACTCAATTAATCATTAGAACCCACCCAATCCACATACCTTTTCACATCCCTCACCAAATTTTTCATTTTCTTAGCCAACTCTCTTCGCTTGAATTTTGCCACAGAATCATAGTAATCCTTGTCATCTGATTGGTGGTACTTTCGTTCCATTTTAGGGGAATCACGATAGCCTTTCAAGTCATAAAAATCGAGATTGTATGTAGGGTTGAAATTGTTAATCAATGCGATAAACAATTCTCCCTTTCGCTGTTTTTCAAAGAAATATTCTGCCTCTGAAAAAGAAAGATTTTCGTTTGGATTAGACTCATACGATTCTTGAACCTCTTTTAGAATCGATTCTTCTTCTATCCAAGAATAATCCACCAAGTCAAACTCCAAATTATCTTCGTTTATCCAAATGTAGCCCATTCTATTTTTGGGGTCATAGCCATCTAAAACCACCGAAACAGAATCTTTTTGAAAGAGGTACCCTTGCTCCAATGAAATACCTTTTTGCTTCAAAATTGAGGCTATTTCTGCCTGAACCCACTCTCTGCCCAAGAAGTAGGGAAACTCCGTTGAACATTCTTCTGTGTAATAGGGCAAGTCTGCATTTTCTTGAGTGAAGGGATTCTGAACAGTTATTTTAGGGCTGCAATTGGAGAGTAAAAAACAAGCTGAAACAAAGAGAAAATATCTTTTGGAAAGCATCTTAAGATGGAGTTGATTAGGTGGGACAGGGGTATAAACGAAAGCAGAAACTTTAGAAAATTTCTGCTTTCGTTATGGAGTAAAACCTTATAGGTTTAAATTTGATAATTCACACAAAACGAATTGTTTAGGAAAAATGTTTAAGGGAAAACCTATAAGGTTTGGGTTTTGATTGAATCTTATTCAAATCTCCCCTTCAAATCCAAACGATGTTTTCGAGCTGTATCTTTCGCAATATCATAACCCGCATCCGCATGACGAATCACACCCATTGCAGGGTCATTGTGCAATACTCGTTTCAATCTTCTTGCAGCATCGTCCGTTCCGTCCGCCAAAATCACCATTCCAGCATGAAGTGAATAGCCCATGCCAACACCACCGCCATGATGAAAAGACACCCAACTTGCGCCACCAGCCGTATTGATAAGTGCATTCAAAATAGGCCAATCTGCCACTGCATCCGAACCGTCCAACATGGCTTCCGTCTCTCGATTGGGAGATGCAACAGAGCCTGTATCAAGATGGTCACGACCAATCACAATTGGAGCTTTCACTTGACCTGTTCTGACCAATTCGTTGAATGCCAAAGCTGCACGCTCACGCTCACCCATTTCCAACCAACAAATACGCGCGGGTAAACCTTGGAACGCAATTTTTTCGGTCGCCAATCGAATCCAACGCTTCAAACCTTCATTTTCGGGAAACAATTCCAATAGTTTTTTGTCACAAACTGCAATATCCTCTGGGTCGCCTGACAAAGCTACAAAACGGAAGGGCCCTGAACCTTTGCAGAAAAGTGGACGGATATAAGCAGGCACAAAACCTGGGAAATCAAAAGCATTTTCGACTCCACGTTTGTCCTTTGCTTGTCCACGCAAATTGTTTCCATAGTCAAAGGTAATCGCTCCTCGTTTCTGCAATTCCAACATCAATCTTACATGGTGTGCCATGGTGTCCAAAGACCGTGACCGAAACTCATCGGGATTGGCTTCCAACAAAGTTTTGGCGGCTTCAATGCTCATGCCTTCAGGAAAATAACTGCCTTCGTCGTGGGCAGAAGTTTGGTCGGTGAGCGTGTCAGGTACGATATTGCGGTCAATCATTCGCTGCAACAATTCGGTCGCATTGCAGACCACGCCAATCGAAATGGCTTTACCTTCGTTTTTGGCTTCCATTGCAGCATCAATGGCTTCGTCAATGTCCAGATATTTTTCGTCTATATATCGGGTTTCCAAACGTTTGTCAATGCGCCATTCTTCGATTTCTGCAATGAGTGCTGTGCCTTCATTCATGGTGATTGCCAAAGGCTGTGCGCCACCCATTCCGCCCAATCCTGCGGTGACATTGAGTGTGCCTTTGAGTGAACCATTGTAGTGGATGTTGGCAAGCGAAAGGTAGGTTTCGTAGGTTCCTCGTACGATTCCTTGTGTGCCGATGTATATCCACGAACCTGCGGTCATTTGTCCATACATCATCAACCCTTTCTGCTCCAATTCTCGAAAATGTTCCCAGTTTGCCCAGTTACCAACCAAATTGGAATTGGCGATGATGACTCTTGGAGCGTCTTTGTGGGTGGGTAAAATGCCGACAGGTTTGCCCGATTGAACCAACAGCGTTTCGTTTTCTTCCAAATCCTTCAAGGCTTTGACAATCAAATCGAAAGATTCCCAATTTCGAGCTGCTTTTCCTGTGCCGCCATAAACCACGAGTTTTTCGGGTTCTTCTGCTACTTCTTCGTCTAAGTTGTTGTGTAACATTCTCAAGGCGGCTTCTTGTACCCAACCTTTGCAGTTGAGGGTGGTGCCTTTGGGGGTGGTGAGTTTTCTTTTTGTAGGGGTTATTGGAGTCATATCTGTTGGTATTTGTTTGTTTTAGCTCGAAAAATACAAATTTAATGAGTTCCAATAACAGTTCATAGGCTTTATTGTTTGGAGTACATCAAAGAAGCGTCAATATCTTCTTGCTCCAAAAATGGATAGTCTGCTAAAATTTCTTGGTCGGTCATTTTTGCTTCAATGAGTTCTAACATTTGTAATACGGTGAAGCGCATGTTACGAATGGTTGGCCTGCCTTTGCAAACTTTTGGGTTGAGGGTTATTCTGCTTAATGTTGGATTCATAATAGATGATTTTATCTTTTACTTTAAATATTTCTCCTTCCTATGCCAACGAAAATTCTCAATAGCAGGATGGTATTTCCGTTCAGTAGGTAATAGTATTCTTTTCCCAGCAAATTGTTTGATATTATATATACTTGCTTTATTTTCTTCAAACTTATTAGAAACTAAGACTTTATAATCATCACTTACTGCAATTAGTCCTCTATCAAAAGCTCTATGTAAATTTGGACAAAGAACAAAGCCATTTTTTATTGTATCATCTTGTGTTTCGCTAAATTGTCTGATATGGCAGGCATCAATCATACTAATATTTGAAATAGAAGATACTTGCAGTTCCGAAATACAACAAGTGTATTTGTAAACTTTTGGAACTAATCTTTTAAAAACAGCACTTCGAGTAAATCTATCTTCCTCCAATTGAAGTAGTTTGTATTTAGTTTGATAATTGATAGGATTTTCTTCTAAAATTTCATCTTCAATGTTGTCAATATTATTGAAGTAAAGGTTATTAGAATATTTCCATTTTGTAGTAGGAAAATAAGCATCTAATAATACAGCCTTCAACACTTCTCGTTTTTCTTTTTGTATTAAAAATGTGAATAATTCTGAAACAAAATGAGCGTATTCTACTGCCAAATCGAGGTTTCTAAGGCTACGCATACTACCCTTCAATTTTATTGCTTCTTCAAAACCTTTATTTGGTATTAATTTCCAAAATCCATCTCCTTTTAAATGATAAAAAGGCAAGGCAAACCTTAAGTCATGGTCAGTAGTTACCAAGTCAGACCAATTATTTTTAAAGGATTCAATAAGTTCAGGAGTTATAAATATTTTATTTTCTGTAATAAACCCTTGTTCAATTTGTTCTATAATTGAAAGGAGTAATATGGGTTTGTGAGGTGCACCTCCTTTTTTAGAATCTCGTCTTAGTTTTTGAAAACTCCTAATATAAGTGTGAAAATTTTTCATTCATCCTTGTTGAATTTCTTCAATGGTATTGTCTGTTTTTTCCTTTGTAAGCATTCATTGAGGCTTTAAATCCGAAAATTACTACTTTATTATCAAACTCTTAACAAAAAACAACCTTTTTGATTTCCTAATACCT
>JBGCDY010000282.1:0-7461 GCA_045105835.1 Chitinophagales bacterium | reverse complement strand
CACTTTTCCAGTCGGGGTGAAATCCCTTGCGAGGGTCGGCATGTTCGTAGAGATAGGTTCCATCAAAACGTGCCAATCCGTGTGGGTCTTCTGGAAAATGAGAAGGAACCCAATCCAAAATGACTCCAATACCGTTTTGGTGCAATTGGTCGATGAGATACATGAAATCTTCGGGTGTTCCAAAGCGACTTGTTGGTGCAAAATATCCTACAATTTGATAGCCCCAAGAAGGGCCATAGGGATGCTCCATGACAGGCATGAACTCAACATGGGTGAAGCCCATTTTTTTGAGGTAGGTAGGAAGTTGGTCACCCAAATCTCGGTAAGAAAAAGACATATTGTTATCGGGATAACGTCGCCACGAACCCATGTGCATTTCATAGACAGAGTAAGGCTGTGCCAATTGTTGTTCTGTCTTTTCTTTTCGTTGTTGAAGCCAGTCACTATCTTTCCACTCGTAGTCCATCTCCCAAACCACAGAAGATGTGTTCGGAGGCGTTTCCCAGTGTAGTGCAAAAGGGTCGCTTTTTTGGAGAACTTCTCCGCTCGACTGATTGGTGATGCGGTATTTGTAAAGCTCGCCCTTCCCAATATTGGCTACAAAACCTTCCCAAATACCTGTGCCATCCCATCTTTGATTCAAAGGATGACTTTCGGAATTCCAGCCATTGAAGCTACCAATTACAGATACTTTTGAAGCATTGGGAGCCCATACTGCAAAATAAACGCCATCTACTCCCTCATTTTGAACGATGTGAGAGCCTAATTTTTCGTACAAGCGGTAGTGTTTTCCGCTTTTAAATAATAGAACATCAAAATCTGTGAATAAGGTCATATTGCTTATTGATAATCAATTGTTTGTTGTGTAGGTGGTCAAATCAAGCTGCAAAATTACTTAAAAAGAAAATGCCTTTTGAGTATCTTTTGTCTTTTTGTGTTAAGCTTGCGTTAAGTAACGAATGTAAATCAAAATAAGAATGAAAATGAAGAAACTTTGTCGACTTCAGATAGTCGAAAATTTCAAATACAGGACTTATTTTACACAGCGGTGAAATCAATGCAGAATTCAATCGTCTTTGTCCTCATCTACTTCAATAGCATCATAGTAGCCCTCCTGTTCTCTCTTTTGGAGTTCCTCCATATCCCAATCAAAACGCTGGGCTACTTGCAGCATATCCTGCGAAAAAGAGGTTTGAATGACAAGCAATTCTTTGGTATAAGGATGAATGAATTCTAATTTTTTGGCCAACAAGAATAGGTTTTTAGTACCAAATTCTTTCGCAAAAAGGTTGTTGTGTCGCCAATCACCATAACGCCTATCACAGATAATCGGAAAATTAATGTGCTTCAAATGCTTTCGGATTTGGTGCATTCGACCTGTGTGGGGCTGTACCCGAACCAAAGAATAATACAGTTGGTCGTAGCCAAATCGGGAAATAGGCAGGATTCCTTTTGCTACAGTGATGTATTTAGTGACTGCGTTTTGGAAATAGTTGGTCAGGTGTTTTTGGATGTCTTGATCAATGATTCCTTTGTCTGGCGCATGACCACGAACTAAGGCGTAATAGGTCTTTTTCATATTCCGTTTTCGAAACAGATTGCTAAGTTTGCTCGCTGCTTTTTTGTGCAGACCAAACACAAGGACTCCCGTAGTAGGACCATCCAAACGGTGAATGGGATAAATCCAGCGTTTTATTTGCTTGCGAAGTTTTTGTAAAACAAACTTTTTTTGATGCTCCGCAATATCTGTTCGGTGAACCAACAAGCCATGAGGTTTGATGACAGCAATGTAGTGCTCGTCTTGATACAGTATTTCCAAAGGAGGCTCAAGATCCTCTTCAATAGCTTCTTCTTCGACCATATCACTGTCCTCAATAAAAATGGAGCTATCTTGTTCTTCATTTTTATCATCATTCTGACCTGTTTGATGCTTTCCTTCTTCGTTTTCTATATTATTTTCAAGATTCTTCATAGCATAAGCATTTGATTAATATAGTTGAGATTCAATACGCCTTACCCAATTTCACTTTGGATCTAAGGGAATGAAAAATGCAAGATAGCTCAACAAAAGGTAAAAATCACTGTTTACATTTTGCTTGCATGCATTACTAATCAACAAACAGGAAATAAATTTCAACCCTTATTTTTTGCAGTAAATTTAGTGAAAATATTTTTTGCTGAAACTTGACTTTGGCACGTTTTATGCAAAGATGTACCTTGTATTCAACTTCTTGTGTTATAAACTTACAACTTCTTTCCTATAGCTTCTTTCTTTACTTCAATTTTAAACAAATTTTATTCTAAAATTTTCTTGAAGGACATCATTGTATCGATGTCATAGACTTCAATAGAATAAAATTTCCTGTGTTAATAAAGACAACAACTTAAACAAACAACTTTCCTGTCAGTTGCTCAGAATAATTCGTTTTGAGCCTTTGCAGGGAGAGGATTGTTTTATAGTCTATTTGAATAGTATTAAAAATTAATAAACCACCAAACTGATTCCAGATGAAGTTATTCAGAAGTTCAAATTTATTTTTTTTAGCAGCAATGCTAAGTTTTTCTACATTAACTATTTTCGGTCAAGAGCTTGCTTTTCAAGAAACTAACTTACCTGAAAAGGAAGAAAGTGTACCAGTAAAAACCAATTACGATAAGTCAATTTTAGTAGATGCTGTTTTTTATGATGATGTGCGATTTTACACCATTCGTTATAATATGGAACTATTGAAAGGTAAAAACATCAGCTTCAATGGAAGCATTGGGCTTGGACTTATCGATCCAGATACAAAATCGGCTATCTTCAATGAAAGTTCTGTCAATTCCAATGAAATAGACATTGTAGTGCCATTAGAAGCCAACTTAGTGATTGGTCAAAAACAACACAAACTCGAACTTGGGCTGGGAGCAAACCTACTATTCGGCTTAGAAAAAACGGAAGAAGCTCTTACAAGAGAAGGGACTTCAGGCATACAAATCAGTCAATACCAGGCAGAACAAGAGGTTACCTCTTTGTGGGTATTCTCCCATATTGCTTATCGTTACCAACCCAAAGTAGATGGCAAACTCTTTTTGAGAGCAGGCATCATGCCAACCATCAAACCCTATACCCTCAATGAAGAAGTGGATTTTAATGTAGGTCTCAATGTGGGACTTGGTTATACATTTTAGTAGCCATTCCATTTTCAGTTTTTATTTTACAACACAAAACTCAAATAAGCTCGATATTCATCGAACGAGGACTGCAATTGCTGTACGTCCTTGTTCGGTGATTTTTTTGTTAGATATAAAACAAAAGGCTTTCATGATGCAAACTAAAATTGGAACTTAAAACCTAAGCTCAAACTTTGGGCTTCTAATTTCATGGATTTTGTCAGAGAACCAAATTTTGAATACTTTAGCATTCTCATTTTAGAAAATGCAGGTTGAGGATCTATTTTGATTCCTGTTTTCACTTCAATTTTCATTCATCTCTATGAATTACATTTCTCTTTCTGAACTCAACGAAAAAATAGATGATGCCCTTTATGGTTTGAGTAGTCGCCCTACTTGGATTATTGCAGAAATAGCCGAGTTGAAAAGCTCTGGAGGAGGGCACATTTATCTGGATTTAATAGAGAAAGAGCAAAATAAAATCATTGCCAAATCTTCTGCCACCATTTGGTACAATACAGGAATCCTATTGAGGCGAAAATTTGGGCGAGATTTGCCTCGAATTTTGAAGAAAGGCAATAAGGTATTGATGCGGGCAAAGGTTAGTTACCATGCCGTTTATGGGCTCAAACTGAATGTCGTAGACCTCGATGCTTCCGCTACAATTGGAGAACTCGAACTGCGCCGATTAGAAACCATTCGCAAACTTGAAGAAGAAGGGTATTTAGACATCAACAATCGTTTGGAATTACCTTCTGTATTGCAGCGAATTGCAGTCATTTCTGCTGCAAATGCGGCTGGATATGGTGATTTTGTCAATCAATTGGCGAGCAATCCTTATGGCTACAAGGTTCACCATACACTTTTCCCCTCCGCCATGCAGGGGGACAAAATGGAAGGCGAAATGCGTCTACAGTTGCAGCAAATAGCTCAACAAAAAGAACAATTTGATGCCATCGCCATCATTCGTGGAGGAGGCAGCAAAATGGATTTAGAATCCTTCAATAGTTACACCCTTTCCACTGCAATAGCCCTACACCCACTGCCCATTCTAACTGGAATTGGACACCAACAAGACGAAACCGTTGCAGATTTGGTGGCACATACTTCCATCAAAACTCCTACAGCAGTTGCCGATTTTATACTGGATTCATTCATGCACTTCGAACAGCAACTCTACCTTTTAGGCGAACAAATTCAGCAACATACACAAAGGCTACTCACCCAACAGCAATACCTGCTCAATAACCTCGACAGTCGCCTTCAATCCAAAACAGGGCACTTGCTGCAAAAAGAACAGGTAAAAATCGAACAGCTCCAAGCCAGATTACAGCGTTCGGCAAATCAAAGATTGAAGCGTGAAAACCTACAATTGCAGCTATTGGAGCGCACTTTTCAGCTCTTCAATGTCGAAAAACTGATGCAAAGAGGTTTTAGTATTACTCGAAAGGATGGAGTCGTTTTGACCGATATGGAGGGATTGAAGGAAGGTGATTTTATCGAAACAGAATTGGCAAATGGTTTGGTGAAAAGTAGAATCATGGAGGAGGATTTTGAAACTAAACATAACTATTCAATAGAATAGAATTGATGGAACACTGATTTAACTGATAAGAGAAGATATGCACTGTTTTTTTAAAAAACAGTGCATATCCGTTTAATCATATCTAATCTGTGTGCTATTTAAAAATTATGTATCAAATCCTTGAAACCCGTCCATTTTTCATCTCTTTCGGAAGTGATGATGTCTTTTGCAGGAATTTTCCAATCTATTCCCAAGGCAGGGTCATTGTAAGCCAAACCACATTCATGGGCTTTGGAGTAGTAATTGTCGCATTTGTATTGAAAAACTGCCGTAGGGCTCAAAACTGCATAGCCATGTGCAAAGCCTTTTGGAATCAAAAATTGAGTTTTGTTTTCTTCCGACAAAACAATACTATAAGATTTGCCGTAGGTTTCTGATTCCCAACGCAAATCCACCACCACATCCAAAACCTCTCCTTCCATGACTCTCACCAATTTGGTTTGGGCATAAGGTGCATGTTGAAAATGCAAACCCCGCAAAATACCATAGGTAGAACGTGCTTGATTGTCTTGCACAAAATCGTGGTGTATTCCATGTTCTGCAAAACGCTCCTTGTTGTAACTTTCGTAAAAATAACCTCTTTCGTCGGCGAATACTCTTGGATGGATAATCAGTAAATCTTCAATTCCTGTCTGCTCTATAAAGGCTTTTGCTTCACTCATTTTTGATGTTGATTAAGATAAATTGCTTGTGAATAATTGACTGTTTTGGACTGCAATATTGGAGATTTTTCAGGATTTCACAAGTTCTTTTGTAGGAATTTCGAAATCTTGCATTTTCTTCAATGATTGAAGCCTGTTCTTTTTTCTGCAAAAGGTGAGCCATTTTTGGTTTCTGCAATACATACCTGACGATTATTTGGAAATGAATCATAATATTGTTAAACTTGTAATAAAACACATTCATTTTCAAAAATAAAACGCAATGAAAAAATTATTACTAAGCACCGCAATACTTTTTATGAGTTGTAATGTTTTTGGGCAGTTTTCAGAAAAAAAGATTCTCTCTCACAATTTTTGTGACAGTAATTCCAGCGGATATATTTATTCTACTTTGTTCCACAATTACTAAAAAAAGCAATCAATATCGCTCCATAAAAAACTGATATTGATTGCTTTTTGATTTTCGTGTCATTTCCCATTCACTTCTAAGCCTCTCCAAACAAGACCCCAGGATTCATTACTCCTTTTTCGTCCACCGCTTTTTTGATGCCCTTCAATACACGTTCAAACGGCTCACTCTGTTGTTGTTTGTAGTAAGGAGCATGGTCTTTGCCGACTGCGTGATGGTGGGTAATCGTGCCGCCAAAGTCGATAATCACTTGTGAAACTGCTATTTTGATCGCATCCCATTGCGCCATTTCTTCCCCCTTTTTACCCCTTGCCATGACCGTATAATAAGGCGCAGGGCCGTCGGGATAGAGATGAGTAAAACGACAAGTCACCAAGCCAGTTCCGCAATATTTCTTCACCGCCTCCTCTGCTGCTTTGGTCACTCCAGTATGAAAAGCTTCAAATTGATCCCAAGTCACTGCGGTCTCAAAAGTCTCCAAAATCAACCCAAAACGCATCAATTCATCCCGCATATAGGGCGCACGCAAGAACGAAGCCTTCCAAGCATTTGCTTTGGTATTCTTGCCAGTTTTTGGATTATCCACTTTTTTGGGCGTTTCTTTCCAAGTCCCACCATACTGTGCACAAAGCTCCAAAGCCAAGCGCATTTTTTCGCTAACATCGTGGAGGTGTGACTCAAAACCCACAATCAACACATGGTCTTTGCCACTTCCTAAACCATTGAACAAGGCTTCAAAAGCACTAATTAACCGAGCATTGGAAGGATTCAAACCCGACTGAGCCAATTGTCGACAAGCCTCTGTTGCTGTCATAAAATCATCAAAATGAACCGTAACCGTTTTTTTGAAAGTAGGAATCGTTTGTAGGCGCACCCAAGCCTCCGTAATGACTCCAAATACGCCCTCCGAACCACAAATCATTCGTTCCTCACTCGGTCCTGCCCCCGAACCTGGCAAACGTCGGGTTTCCCAAACTCCGCTTGGTGTAAGCATTCTCACCCCTTGCACAAACTCGTCAATGTGTGTGTAAAGTGTAGCAAAATGTCCGCCTGACCTCGTAGCAATCCATCCACCCAATGTCGAAAACTCAAAACTTTGGGGATAATGCCGCATCGTCAAAACGTGTGGCTTCAATCCTGCCTCCAATGCTGGACCAAAAATTCCTGCTTGAATCCGAGCGCATCGGCTTTGGTGGTCAATCTCCAAAATCTGGTCAAAGTGTTTCATATCCAAGGTAATGACTCCTCGAAAACCCTTCAATTCTGTTGGCTCTACTCCTCCCACCACACTCGAACCACCACCAAAAGGAATCAAGGCGATGTCGTTTTCGCTCGCAAATGCCATGATTTGGGTCAATTCTGATTCGTCTTTGGGATAAGCTACATAGTCTGGTGGATTGTGAAATTGCCCATGCAATCCCCGCCAAATATCCCGAAATGATTTGCCATAACTATGGGCAGCTCGGTCATAAGTCGCATCTGTGCAGATACTTTTCAGTTCTTCTGGCAACTCAAATCTTGGCTTCCTCAATTGCAGCTCTTCCAATTTGGGTGGCTGTATTTCCTCTAATTTTTTGATGCCCAAAGCGAATTGTAGGCTTTGTTTGGCAGCATGGGTAATTTCTGAAGGGATATCGTATTCATTGTACCCC
>JBGCDY010000281.1:0-4022 GCA_045105835.1 Chitinophagales bacterium | reverse complement strand
GTTCCGGTTCCGTGGGCTTCGACATAGTCGACCGCGTCAGGCGAGATACCAGCATCGCAGACCCCTCAGAACGACCCACCTCCCAACAATATGACCGCTATGTATATTTGCTACTCTTGGGCAAAAAATACCAATACGATGGCAAAGAAATCGCCGAAGAAAGTCCATTTTTGGTGCAAGATGACATGATGAATGCCATTTTGATAAAATCCAATCAAAGCCTCATCAATATTGGGAGGCAATTGGGTATGGATGTAGGCGAGTTGCAGGAATGGCAACAACAAAGTGTCAAAAGCTTCAATGAAAAATGTTGGAATGACGAACTCAACATATACACCTCTTTTGATTTGAGGGGTCAAAAACAAATTGCAGAAAAAGAAATCGGTGGATTGATTCCGCTCTTTGCAGGTATTCCCGATGCATCTAAAGCAGGTTTATTACACAACTATTTGACCGATTTGCATCAACGAGATTTCTATCTATGTCCAAGTTTTGATGTGGACAGTCCCCAATTTGATTCCAAACGGTATTGGCGTGGCCCCATTTGGCCCCACATGAACTGGATGATTTACCACGGATTGAAGAAATATGGTTACGAACAAACTGCCAACATACTAAAAGCCGATACCTTAGAACTCGTCAAAAAATTTGGCTTTTACGAGTATTATGAACCTCAAAAAAGCCTTGCCAAAAATTTGCTTAGAGGATATGGTGGAGACACCTTCTCTTGGACAGCTTCTTCCATCATTGACCTAATCCACAACAAATGAATTATTTAGACTACTTGGTTATCGTATCCTATCTCATAGGTTTCCTCCTTTTGGGGCGTTTGTTCAAGGGCGCAAAATCGGGTGATGAATATTTCCTCGGCGGCAAAAGTTTTGGATGGTTTCCCTTGTCCCTCAGTACGGCAGCAACACAGATTTCTGCCATCAGTTTTATCTCCGCACCTGCTTTTGTAGGGCTTAAAGAAGGAGGCGGCATGAAATGGCTCACCTTCGAATTTGGTGTACCACTGGCAATGCTCTTTTTAGGCGTTTTCTTGATTCCACCCATGTACAAGGCAGGCATTGTGAGTGTCTATGAGTTCTTGGAAAAACGCTTCAACTCCTCTACACGAACGCTACTAAGTGCTGTTTTCCAAGTCAGTCGTGCCTTTGCGACTAGTGTGATGGTCTATACCGTTGCGCTCATTTTGACGAATGTAATGAACATTCCCATGTGGATGACCATTGCCATCATCGGTATTGTCACCTTGATTTATTCCTATCAAGGCGGCATGAAAGCCGTAGTCTATGGCGATGCTATTCAGTTGGGCATTTTGTTTTTGGGGATTATCATTTGCTTTATAGTCGGCTTAGATATGCTGGGAGGATGGTCTTCTTTTGTAGCCCAAGTAGACCCGACAAGATTGCAGGCGGTAAATTTTGATGCAATGGGATTGGAAGAAGGAGATGATTTTGGGTTTTGGCCCATGCTTCTAGGTGGTTTTTTCCTCTATGCTTCCTACTATGGCACCGACCAAAGTCAAGTACAACGCTTGTTTTCGGCACAAGACATGAAAACAGTTCAAAAAACCTTGCTCTGCAATGGTTTGATGCGCTTTCCCATCACGCTGACCTACTGTATCATGGGTTTGATTATCGGTACTTTGGTTGCCACAAATCCAGAATTCAGGGCTTTGATTCCGCTCGACAAGCCCGATTTGATGGTTCCTATTTTCATCCGAGAATATCTTCCTCATGGCATCATTGGGATTTTGATGGTTGCCATTCTATCTGCGGCCATGTCTTCTTTAAGTTCCACCATCAACTCTTTGAGTGCTGCAACGGTAGAAGATTTCTTCAATCGAAAAAAGAACTTGAGCGAAAAAGAATACGCTTCCTTGTCTCGTTATGCCGTACTTTTTTGGGGTATAGTGTGTTTGGTATTGGCATTTTTTACGGGTGACATTGCCAAAACAGTCATTGAAGCCATCAACAAAATCGGTTCGGTTTTTTATGGGCCTATGATTGCCACCTTTGTTGCAGCCATTGGAATCCGAAAAATCAACGCACTGGGTATCAATGCAGGGATTTTGGCAGGAGTTGCAGTCAATGTATTTCTATGGTTGTTTGTACCACAAGTGTTTTGGTTTTGGTGGAACGTCACTGGAACTTTCGTCACCCTTGGAGTGGCTTACTTCGTCAGCTTGATTTCTACTCAAAAACAAGATTCATCCGATGAATATTTCATACCTCTTACTTGGGAATTTAGTGCGGTGAATGCTTCTATTTTGATTGGATTTTTCTTTGTCATTGTATTGATTTCGTGGGCTGTTCCCTATTGGATCTAAACCAAAATTTTATGAACATACTCATTTGCCCAGACAAATTCAAGGGTTCACTTTCTGCCCATCAAGTAGCCCATGCCATTGAGAAAGGCGTAAAACGTTTTGCTCCTGACTTCAATTGCAACCTACACCCTCTTGCAGATGGAGGAGATGGTTCGATGGCGGTTTTATTGGCTTATTTGAATGCCGACAAAATCAGCACAAAGGTTTGCAATCCACTTGGAGTTCCTATAGAAGCGCACTACTACCTTTCAGAAAAAACTGCCTTTATCGAGCTGGCTGAAGCATCGGGTTTTGCACTCTTAACTCCAAACCAAAGGAATCCAATGTTTACTTCAACTTATGGTACAGGTGAACAAATCTTGGATGCGATCAATCGGGGTGCAAAGGAAATTTTCCTCTTTTTGGGCGGGAGTGCCACCAATGACGCAGGAATGGGCATTGCCCACGCACTTGGTTTTCAATTTTTTGATGATTTTGGAGAAGCTGTTTTACCGACGGGTGAAAACCTATATACCATCAAAGAAATCCTTCCTCCAAAAGAGTCACAACTGCAAAACATTCGGTTCACCTGCCTTTGCGATGTCAAAAATCCGCTATTGGGCAGCAATGGAGCGAGTCGCACCTATGCCGCACAAAAGGGTGCATTACCTAGCGAAATCGAGCATCTCGAATCTGCCATGGCATATTTTGCAGCACTGATTCACCAAAAATTTGACATCAATATCACCTATCTTGAAGGTGGAGGGGCAGCAGGAGGCGTATCGGCTGGATTGTTTGCTTTGTTGAATGCCCAAATCAAAAGTGGCATCCAAACAATTTTTAGGCTTACCCAATTTGAACAAGCTGTACAAAATGCGGATTTGATTATTAGTGGCGAGGGAAAACTCGATGAACAGACTTTGGAGGGAAAGGTGATTCTTGGAGTGTCACAATTGTGCTTGAAACACAAGAAACCTTTACTTTTGGTCGTAGGTCATTCTCAATTAAATACATCTGCACTTTCTTCAATGGGTGTGGTTGAAGTTCTATCGGTATTGGACAAAGCAGGAAATATGGAAACAGCGATGGCAAATGGGGGTGAGATTGTAGAGGAGCTTGTATTGGAGTATATGAACGAGGTGAAGAATATTAGCAATAGTTCGTGTAATTTATGTTCAACACAGAGGCTCGGAGGCACAGAATTTTTATTATCAAATAAGTGAGGGGACAGAAAAGAGAAGCGAGGTGTGTGACTTGAAACTATTCACTACCCACTAACACATTTGATTTACATTCCTCAAAACAAAAAATGCCCCCTTCACAAACACTGCAAAGGAGGCATCTTCAATAGAAAATCTAATTTTATCTTTAGGGATTTAGTAATAAGAAAAAAATAAATGAACATCTAAATTCCCCTTTTGAAAGGGGTTGGGGTATGTTAGCTAAAAAATCGTTCAGGTTATTTTTTTACCGTTACTTAGCAAATAATAGCCTACGCATTTTACTCGTTCTTTTTCCTCTTAGATGCGTTAAAAAATTTGACCATATCCCTGCTATACTAAAAAATTTTGCCGTCCTAAAAGAAAAAATACCTTCTTAAAATTTGCGTAGCTTATTTATTTCTATCTCCCTTATTTCAATTCTTCGTACACATTCAATTCCTGTTTCAATGCCTTACGAGCAAAGAATATACGACTCTTCACCGTAC
>JBGCDY010000280.1:0-19717 GCA_045105835.1 Chitinophagales bacterium | reverse complement strand
CTGGCGGCACCATCCGCTAAGGCTAAATACTCCCGAGCGACCGATAGTGAACCAGTACCGTGAGGGAAAGGTGAAAAGTACCCCAAGTAGGGGAGTGCAATAGATCCTGAAACCTTACGCTTACAAGCGGTCGGAGCTATGATTTATCATAGTGACGGCGTGCCTTTTGCATAATGAGCCTACGAGTTACTGCTCACTGGCAAGGTTAAGGTTATCAATAACCGTAGCCGCAGCGAAAGCGAGTCTTAATAGGGCGATCCAGTCAGTGGGCGTAGACGCGAACCCCAGTGATCTATCCATGTCCAGGGTGAAGGTGCAGTAACATGCACTGGAGGCCCGAACCAGTATACGTTGAAAAGTGTTTGGATGAGGTGTGGATAGGGGTGAAAGGCCAATCAAACTGGGAGATAGCTCGTACTCCCCGAAATGCTTTTAGGAGCAGCCTCAAGTCATCGTGTAATAGAGGTAGAGCTACCGATTGGGCTAGGGGGCTTCACCGCCTACCAACCCCTAACGAACTCCGAATGCTATTACATAAACTTGGGAGTGAGGGCATGGGTGCTAAGGTCCATGTCCAAGAGGGAAAGAACCCAGACTATCAGCTAAGGTCCCTAAGTATAGACTAAGTTGCATGAACGTGGTCTGATTGCTATGACAGCTAGGATGTTGGCTTGGAAGCAGCCATTCATTTAAAGAGTGCGTAACAGCTCACTAGTCGAGTGATCGGGCGCGGAAAATAATCGGGCATAAAGTTTATCACCGAAGCTATAGATTCTACGCAAGTAGAGTGGTAGGGGAGCATTCCAGTGCCGTTGAAGATGTGATGCGAATCATGTTGGAGGAGCTGGAAAAGCAAATGTAGGCATAAGTAACGATAAGACAGGTGAGAATCCTGTCCACCGTAAGACTAAGGGTTCCTGATCAACGCTCGTCGGATCAGGGTTAGTCGGGACCTAAGGCGAACCCGCAAGGGGAAGTCGATGGCAAACAGGTTAATATTCCTGTACTTGCACACATTAAAAAGGGGACGGATTGGTGTAGACGTTGCGTCCTGACGGAAGCGGGCGTTAAACCAAGCGAGAGCTTGGGACAGTACTATGAGCCTTCGGGTGATTAGATAATACGTTGAAATCAATTCCAAGAAAAGCCGAAGTGTGCAACTCGTACCGTAAACCGACACAGGTAGTCGAGGAGAGTATCCTCAGGTGCGCGAGTGATCCGTGGCTAAGGAACTAGGCAAAATGGTCTCGTAACTTCGGGAGAAGAGACGCTCGAAAGAGCCGCAGTGAAAAGGCCCAGGCGACTGTTTAACAAAAACACAGGACTCTGCAAAGTTGAAAGACGAAGTATAGGGTCTGACACCTGCCCGGTGCTGGAAGGTTAAGGAAGGGGGTTAGTCTTCGGACAAAGCTCTTAACTGAAGCCCCAGTAAACGGCGGCCGTAACTATAACGGTCCTAAGGTAGCGAAATTCCTTGTCGGGTAAGTTCCGACCTGCACGAATGGTGTAACGATCTGGGCACTGTCTCAGCCACGCGCTCGGTGAAATTGTAGTATCGGTGAAGATGCCGGTTACCCGCAACGGGACGGAAAGACCCCGTGAACCTTCACTACAACTTAACATTGATTCTGGATACATGATGTGTAGGATAGGTGGGAGACTACGAAGCGGTTACGCCAGTAATTGTGGAGTCGTCCTTGAAATACCACCCTTTATGTATTTAGATTCTAACTTCTGCAAAGGAGGACATTGTTTGGTGGGTAGTTTGACTGGGGTGGTCGCCTCCTAAAAAGTAACGGAGGCTCGCAAAGGTACCCTCCGCATGGTTGGTAATCATGCTTAGAGCGTATTAGTAAAAGGGTGCTTGACTGCAAGACTTACAAGTCGAGCAGGGACGAAAGTCGGCTAAAGTGACCCGGTGGTTCCGCATGGAAGGGCCGTCGCTCAAAGGATAAAAGGTACTCCGGGGATAACAGGCTGATCTCCCCCAAGAGCTCATATCGACGGGGTGGTTTGGCACCTCGATGTCGGCTCGTCACATCCTGGGGCTGGAGAAGGTCCCAAGGGTTGGGCTGTTCGCCCATTAAAGTGGCACGCGAGCTGGGTTCAGAACGTCGCAAGACAGTTCGGTCCCTATCTGTTGTGGGCGTTAGAAATTTGAGGAGAGCTGACGTTAGTACGAGAGGACCGCGTTGGACGCACCGCTGGTGTACCAGTTGTATCGCCAGATGCACCGCTGGGTAGCTACGTGCGGATTGGATAAGCGCTGAAAGCATCTAAGCACGAAGCCAACTCCGAGATGAGATTTCTTTTAAGGGTCGTTCAAGATGAGGACGTTGATAGGCTGCAGATGTAAAGATGGTGACATCAAAGTCGAGCAGTACTAATTGCCCGTAAGCTTTCTTTTTTATTTTATTTTTGGATCATCGAATGATATTTTTAAATAATTTCTTGTTTCTAAAGAAAGTAGAGTTCTTATTAGTAGAAAGATGAGTATTTACTTTAATAATAGTTAGTTGTATCTTGCCATTTTGTCAAAGAATTGTTTCTTTCTTTTTTTCTATCTTAAAAAGTAGAGAAAAAGAAAGCAGAACAATGTAGAGAAAGTAGTTATAATAAGAGAAAAGCAAAAGAACTTAAGGTGGTTATAGCATGAGGGTTCCACCTCTTCCCATTCCGAACAGAGAAGTTAAGCCTCTTAGCGCCGATGGTACTGCACAAGACGTGTGGGAGAGTAGGTCGCCGCCATTAATATTACGAAGCCGTTACTTGAAAAAGTGACGGCTTTTTTTAGGTAGTAGATAGGGTAGACTGAATTTCATTAGAAAGGTAAGTCATTGATAATATTAGAATTCAAAAAATCCGTGCCACTAATTATTGGAGAGTCAATGAAGGCTTGTTGAGAAATATTAAAATATTGGCAAATGGGAAAAGAATTTAAAGTTTCTTGAACGATATGTTTCGGCATTAATGAATTATTGAACCTTTTACTTTTTTGTGTTAAAATACAGACGCAACTTTCTAAATAATAATAACTTTCTTTGTCTATTAGTGTATTCATGTTGAAAATATATTCGTCCATTAACCTGCCTATATTATCATCATTTGGATTTATTTGCCTTTTCAAATGAGATAAATTTCCTCGTATTTCTATTTCAGAATCTTTGTATTCAATAATATTATTAACCTTCCCTTTGCAACATATAGATAGAGATTTATATGCACAGTGCATGTCTGAATAATAAACAAAAGTCTCCCCAAATTTTCTACTCATTGTTCTCGCAATTTCAATTGCAGATTCTAAGAAACCAAACTTGCGACTTGAAAGAATAATCCAGCCATCAATAGGCGGTGAAATAACTACAAATCTATCATTAACTTCTTTATCAAATGGAGAGAATGATGGTAGGTAAGAGAGTATATATTGGGCAGAATTTTCCCAAATACCTTTTTTATAGAGGTCTAATTCTAAAAAGGTTATTAATTCCGTACTGCTAGCTTTTGTAATGATGCAGGTTGTCATTTCAATTGCTGAAAATACATAGCTTCTCTTCATAAGGTTTTTGTGGGTTTAACTCTTTTTATCGTAGAGGCTATTAATTCCTACGTTCCTTTCGCTTCATCCGATTATTTTTCATTCTTTCTCTAGCTCCTTGAAGAAATTGAAGGGAATCCCCTTCAAATTTATTCACAATAAAATCACGCATAAGGAGGGTATCATCCGAAAATCTTTTTTGAAGAATGCGATTCATCAAAACTTGGTCTGGAAAGCTCAAAGAAGTGTTGGAATGATTTCTTATATCCTTTGCAGGATTGGAGAAATCTCCATCCTCCAACATATTTTCATCAAAATTCGTATCTAAATTCTCTTGTTGGGTAGAAATGTCTTTTCGATTTATATATTCATTATCAAGTGTTTGTTCCTTTGCAGTGGGCGAAATAGGAGCTTGTTTTGAAGGTTTAATTGTAGGGGAATTTCTACTTTCATTATTGTTGTCAAGAAATGATTTGCCTTGATTTTGCTTTTTTCCGAAAGGACGATTCTTATGTCTTCTTCTAGGACGGTGTCGGTTCTTGAACTGTTTGTCTAACACACGGCGTAATTGTTGAGTGTCTCCCGTAAAATATTGCTTGACAAAATTCTGAAACAAACTTGTATCACCATCAAATTTCATCAAAAAGAAAGCATTGATAAGTCGTGGATTGCCGCCGTAATAACCATGAAGAACATCGCTGAGAAATGGAGGGTCGACAACCAATTTTGCAGAGCTATCTGTTTTTGTGAGAGCAGAATTGGGTATTGGAGGATTGGCGGTTTTTGACTTTGAAGAATGGTTAGGTTTTGCGCCTGTATTAACTATTGGAATTTGTGTCTCATTATCTTCTTCGATTTGCTCGGTTATTTGAGATTCTAAATCTTCAATACGTTGTTCCAATTCTTTGAGGTGGTTATTTTTCTTAAATCGTTTCTTGATAGTTTGACGATTTGACACGATACGGTTTTGAAAATTGAGCGCTTGTTCTTCATTTAATAGAGGCATCAAATCTTTGGCGAGTGAATCCATATTGATTTGCATTTCGGCACGGTATTCCAAATCCAAAGCTTGCATTCCTGCAATATTTTCATCCAATATTTCAAGAATCAATGCCTGATTATTCGTGTCTGAATCCTCTGCCAAAATTTCACTTACCATCTTCTTAATTCCCTTTGCAGTCTGCAAATTGCGGACGGGCTGCAATTGTTGGCGAATCAAAAGTCCCGCCAACAGCAAGCCTATCACCATTCCAATGATGAAGGTACTCAAGACGATAAGTGTGGGTTTGTAGTTCATAATGTTGTCAAAAAAGTTTTATCAAATGTTTAAAAGCTTCAAATCTTCAGGTGTCACATCTGAAATGCCCATGATTGCCTGCAAACTCAGGGTGTCGGCTGTTGTGTAAACGTACATTAACACAATACAAATTACTGCAAAACTCGGAATTGCCATTCGCTGAAAGGAAAGCATCAATGCAGTGATAAAATCTGTATCGGGAACTTGTATTGTAGAGCTTTGTTCAGCCCGAATTTTTTCCATTACTCTACCTGCAAAGAAAGGTTTGAAGTGATACGCTTCTTGTTGGTTTTCCAACATTATTCGTATTTTCAAAAGCTTTTCTTTTTCTGCTCGCAATTCAGCAGAATGAGCCAAGCCATTTTTTAATTGCAGTTGTTCTTCACCGTTCAAAGGTTCGTCCAATGACCGAAGTAATAAATGATATAGTAATTCTTTATTCATCTAAATATGATTGAGTTAGTTGTGTTTTTAGTGGAAATTCATTTATCGTTGCGTAATCAAAATTTCTTTCAATTTCTTCTGCGCTCTGGACAATCTTGACAAGACTGTTCCCAAAGGTAACTCCAAAATTTCGGCAGTTTCTTTGGTTGAATAACCTTCAATCAATCGCAATAAAACGATAGAGCGAAATTTGGGGTCAAGCATTTGAATTGCTTGGTGTACCATTTGCTGTGTTTCTCGTTGGTCTTGATTGATAGAGTTATCGGGAATTTGCAGCTCTTGGATTTTTTCATCTTGTGTCGAGAAGAAAGAGAACAAACGTTTTCGTTTTCGTCTTTTGATTTCGTTAAGTGATAAATTGATAGCAATGCGGGTCAAATATGTCCCCAAACTGGCATCTCCACGGAATTTTTCTATAGATTTATAGAATCTTATAAAAACTTCTTGTCCAACATCGTCTGTTTCTGCACTCTGTCCCAACATACCTACCACTGTTGCGGCTACTTTTTGTTGATAACGCAGCACTAAGCCCTGAAAAGCCTGTTGATTGCCTTTCCTTGCTTGTTGGATGAGTTCGTTATCTGTTAGCTTTTCAGTAGCTGCCACCATTCAAAGTTTATTCCTTAGACAATGTGTCGGTTGTTTTTATTCCCAAAGAAAGCAAAAAAATGTTTAATTTTACCTATAAACTCTATTGAATGGACTATTTCATTACTCGTGCACACCTATTAATCGAACAAGGCAAATACGATTTGGCGGAAAGGGAACTGAGGCATGGTTTGACACAGGATGTTAACAATGCCGATGCACATGCATTGTTGTCACTCTGTTACATTCGTCAAAAAAAGACCAAAGAAGCTTTGGAAGAAGCCAAAGTTGCGATTGGTTTAGACCCCAGTGAAGATTTTAGCCATTACATTTTGGCAATGGCTTATTTGGAAGATGATTTATTGGAGGATGCCGAAAAAACGATTAGGGAAGCCATTCGTTTGAATCCTTACAATCCTGAATACTTCAATGTCTTAGGTATTCTGTCCTTCAATCGGCGAAAAATGGAAGAGGCTTTGGACTATTTCGAACAGTCTTTGGCTTTGGATGCCGAAAATGTGGAAGCTACCAATATGCGGGCGAGAGTTTTGGTGACTTTGGGCAGAAAAGAAGAGGCTGCCAATACCTTTCAGGCTGCCTTCAATCGAAATCCCGAAAATGCTTATACCCATGCCAATCAAGGCTGGGCAGAATTGGAATTGGGGAATTACAAATCTTCATTGGAGCATTTTCGTCAAGCTCTTCGGCTGGATCCAGAAATGGACTATGCCAAGTCGGGTATGGTAGAGGCATTGAAGGCTAAACACTGGATTTATCGTGCCTTTTTGAAGTTCATGTTTTGGACGGGAAGAATGAGCAGTCAGGCTAGAATAGGCTTGGTTTTAGGGCTGATTTTCATTGCCAATATGTTTCCCATTTTCTTGCCATTTTACCTGCTATTGGTCTTCTTCACTTGGTTCGCAACGACTATTTTTGATACCTTGTTGCGCTTCAATCAGTATGGTAAACATGCGCTTTCCAATGAACAAATCAAAACTTCCAACTATTTTGCGGGCTGCCTCGGTATTGGTTTGATCGTGCTGATTGCAGGTTTTGTGATGGGAAATATGGATGTGATGATTACGGGAGGAGTGGTATTGGGAATGCTGTTTCCGATTTCGAGGACTTTTGTATTGTCGAATAAGCAAAGCAGAAAGAAATCTTTTCGGTATATGGTAATTGTGGGAATCGTTGGTTTGATTGCGCTTATTTTGCCGTTTATCATGCCTGGAGAGAACCTGTTTTTGGATATGTATATTTTCGGAATTGTGGGTTATACTTGGTATGTCAATTTTTTGAATTGATTGATACTAAGTAAGAAGCCAGAAAAGAGATGTGAGAAGGGAGACTTCAGTTTCCTTATATTCAATATACTAACAGCCTTATTGATTGAGGTTGATTTTGCCCTATACTTACTAAGACAGATAGAAACGAAATTAGGAAAGAGACCTTTACAAAAGTGACAAAAAAGGAAAAATTAATATGCATCCACTCGATTGGGGAATATTGGCGGGAACGCTATTGGTGATTGTATTGTATGGAGTTTGGAAAAATCGGAACGCAAAGAATATGCGAACCTATTTGATGGGAGAACGGGATTTGCCGTGGTGGACGATTGGACTCTCGGTGATGGCGACTCAAGCAAGTGCCATTACTTTCTTGTCCACTCCAGGACAAGCCTATGCCGATGGAATGCGTTTTGCACAATTTTATTTTGGCTTGCCGATAG
Organism: Chitinophagales bacterium; assembly: GCA_045105835.1. Lineage (GTDB taxonomy): Bacteria > Bacteroidota > Bacteroidia > Chitinophagales > UBA2359 > JAUHXA01. Next base: position 12,124 of record JBGCDY010000280.1, on the reverse strand, counting down.
CGATGGTGATTCTATGTGTGTTTGTATTGCCGATTTACTATCGCTTGAAGGTTTATACGGCTTATGAATACTTGGAAACCCGTTTCGATTTGCGGACACGTACTTTCACAGCGATTTTATTTTTGATACAAAGAGGTATGGCTGCGGGGATTACGATTTTTGCGCCTTCCATTATTTTGTCGCATATATTGGGCTGGAATTTGGCGGTGACAAGTATTGGGATTGGTGCGATTGTGATTTTTTATACGGTGATTGGAGGCAGTAGTGCGGTGAGTCAGACCCAAAAACAACAGATGATTATTATTTTGGGTGGGATGTTTGCCGCCTTTTTGGTGTGTCTCAACAAATTACCAGAAGGTGTTGGGTTCTCGGAAGCGATGGGAGTCGCTGGAAAAATGGGCAAACTGAATGTAGTGGATTTTACTTTTGACCTCGAAAACCGCTATACTTTTTGGTCTGGAATGCTGGGTGGCGTGTTTTTATTCTTATCCTATTTTGGAACAGACCAGTCACAAGTACAGCGTTATTTGTCGGGTAAAACGCTTACGCAAAGCCGTTTGGGATTACTCTTCAATGGTATCTTCAAAGTTCCCATGCAGTTTTTTGTATTGCTCGTCGGAATCATGGTATTTGTATTTTACCAATTCACACCTGCACCGATTCACTTCAATAAGGCAAATATTGTAGCGCTGCAAAATACAAGTTACCAAGCAGCATTTGATGATTTAGACACGAAACACCAAGCTATTTTTAAGAAGAAAGAGGTGGCTGTTCACGATTTGATTGCAGCAATTAAAAGCGAAAACGAAGCAGTGATTGAAGAAAAACAAAAGAGTATTCAATCGCTTTTGGAGGAAGATAATGGTATTCGTAGGGAGGCAAAAGCCCTGATTGCAGCCAATAATCCAGATGCAGATACGGAAGACAATGACTATGTTTTTGTGACTTTTGTGATGGACAATTTACCTGTTGGTTTGATTGGACTCTTGTTGGCAGTTATCTTTTCGGCTGCCATGTCTTCGACTTCTTCGGAGCTGAATGCCTTGGCAACCACCACAGTTGTAGATTTATATAGGCGTTCTATCCAAACCGACAAAAGTGAGGAGCATTATTTGGCGGCTTCAAAATGGTTTACGGTGATGTGGGGTGGAATAGCTTTGACCTTTGCAATGACGGCTTCTTTGTTTGATAATTTGATTGAAGCAGTAAACATTATTGGCTCTTTATTTTATGGAACTATTTTGGGCATATTTGTCGTTGCTTTTTTCTTCAAAAAGATAGGCTCAAATGCGGTTTTTTATGCGGCTTTGATTGCAGAGGCGATGGTTTTGGTGATTTTTACGCTGAATAATATGGGACATATTACCATTGCTTATTTGTGGTTGAATTTGATTGGTTGTATGTTGGTGATTATGTTTGCTTTGGTGTTGAAAGGGTTGGGGTTAGATAAGCAGATCCAAAGAGGGTAGTTTAGAATCAAAAAATGTGGATTTTTCTGAAATAGAAAATGGGAAATTCTGCTGTTTTTGATGTGTGGAAGGGCGAGTTTTCAAAGCTTTGTGGTATGAGTCATTTTTTTGGATTGGAGATTGGTTTTGTTCCTGCTATTATCGTTTTCTTTGATGGCTGTGGATTTGTTGATGTTGTTTGGGTATTTTTTGAATTTGGAGTTTCTGCAGGGGATTTTGTCAATGTTCTAAATCTAATAAATTCAGTATTAATTCGTTAAAAGATTGGATTAGGTAACTCTACGAATATAATAAATTTCATCAGAGATGAAGAACCTCTGCGTATACTTTACATTGTTATTTACAAATGTGATTTGTAGTATTGCCCAAGATACTTTGTTGGTAGAACCAAGCATTTTTTACTCAAGTGTAGAATATCCTTACAGAAGTAAGACGTTTGCTGTTAGTGCAGAATATGCTCGTGAAGATATTGTATTTAATCCCCTACACAAACGAGTTGAATATTGTTACTACTATGATAATCAAAGGATTTGCTTTGGAGATACTTATTATCTTATCAATGATTCAACACTTCAAATTGGCGATTTATCAGATGTAAACCATGAAATTTGGTATTATAAACAAGTTGCTCCTAAAAACTACAAAGTAACTCGCTATTATAATGGTTTACAGGAACTTGGTCAAGTTAATTCTTTAATGCCTTTTCTGAAAAGGGGTCAATTTATTACTAAATCTATTCTTCAAAATGATACTTTGTGGGGAATAGATTATTCAGATTACAATATTAAACGCCCTCTTTGGAGGTATCCAAAATATTTTTTCCCAAAAAGTAAAGTAAATGGAAAAATTTATCAAGATTATGACGTGGATAGGTTTCCACGAACCAAGGAAGAATGCGTTTTAGATACTATTAGGCTTGCAAGAAAAGATGTCTGTTATGGCGAATCTTTATTAGCGATTAATAATGTTACATTTATAGTTACAAAGATAGGCGAGGTTAAAAATATTGAACAATTTGAAGGAGGCTTTAAATTTGAGTCTTGTCCATTTTATTTGTATAATCTAATGAAAGAAATTATGAAACATGCTCCATTTGAACCTGCAATGATTAATAATAAAAAAGTAAATGTGAGGTGGTATGTTGAAATAGACATGATTGAAGAGTCACTGAGAAGATATGCAAAGCATCCTGGGTTTAGAAGAGAGAGAGAGTTCGACTGAGAAAGCCAACATTGAATAGTTGCCCTGACTAAGTGTAAAAGAATATTTAATGATTCAAATCAGTTCAAAAGCGGTCGGTTTTAATTGAAATCAATCCAGAAAACAGTCTTTTTTGTTTAAAATGGCTCATTTTGAAGTTTATCGAATAAAATACGAATAAGAATCAAATAAAACGATTTATCCTATACATGCAAATATCAGAAGCTAAAGACCTAATTCAAAATGCTCCTATTTCTCCAATTCAACCCATGATTTGGGCAGATTTAGGGTGTGGGAGTGGTATATTTACCCAAGCATTGGCGAGCTTACTTCCTCCAAAAAGTACAATTTATGCAGTCGATCAAACCCAACAAGACATTCCTCAATTTTTTGACCAATCCGTAAATATAGAGTTTGTTCAAGCCAATTTTGAGCGAGACAATTGGTACTTGGAGGGAAAATTGGAGGGAGTAATGATGGCAAATGCACTGCATTATGTATCGGATAAACACCACTTTTTGAAACGATTACTTCGACATTGCAGCAAGGAAGTGCTGTTTATTGTGGTGGAATACGACCATATGAATGCCAATCCGTGGGTTCCTTATCCGATTGATTTTCAAAGCCTAAAAAAGCTTTTTCAAGAAGTGGGTTTTGAAGTAATAGAGAAGTTGGGAGAAAGGAAAAGTGTGTATGGCGGGAACAATATGTATGCTTGTGCTATCAGAAAATAGCTGAGTAATTTTTAATGAACTAAAGAATAGTTGATTAAACAAGCTGCCGTTTTAACTCATTTGGGGACTACTCTTTATCTACAAGTAGTTCCTTCACTCCCCAAATTGCCTGACTTCCTCCCCAACTTACCTCACTCATTTTTGGCTGCAAATGGGGGAAACACTTCAAAATCATTGTTGGAAGAATGGCACAGGCATCCCGAATCAAGGGGGAGCCGAGGCAAGCGTGTGCGCCTTTGCCAAGACTCAGGTGAGCGGTTGAAGACTTATTGAGATTGAATTGATTGGGGTTTTTGAAGGCTTGGGAATCTTGATTGGCATGTGAAAGAAGCAATGCAATTCTATCGCTTTTTTTGAAGAAATGGTTACCAATTTGTACATCTGAGATTGCCGAACGATAAATAAATTGAGCTGGACCAGCATACCGTATCAATTCATTTACAAAACGATATGGCTCAGTGATGAATTGTTGTGCTTGTTCTGGATGGGTCAGTAGGGTGAACATCACATTGCCGAGTAATAGAGGGAGAGAAGTCACTGTTCCGACAAAGAGCTGGACTATGGGAGCTATAAAAATAGCTGGTGCTTGTTCGTTTTGGGCTAAAAGACTGACCAAATCTTCTTTGGGGAATTGGCGGCATTGATAGAGTAATTGTAGAAAATATTGGGAGAGGAAGCTTGTGGCAATATGGGCTGCTTCCTTGTTGTTTCCATCGGTCATCAAAAAAACTTGCTCGGCATATTCATAAAGCAAGTTGAATTCGGTGCTTTCTACTTCAATGCCTGTTAGCCGTATTGCGATTTGCTGACACCAAGGCAAAATGAAGTGTTTTTGAAGGTCAAAAGTTTTCTGTTGGTCTAATTTTTTGCAAATTGCTTGAGCAGTCTCTGCCATTTGTTTTCTTGTCCAAGCCGATTTTTTTTGGAGAACTTGTGAAAAGGGAGAACGGTAGGCGGAAAAGTCGTGTGTAGGTGGACTTGGAGCAGATTTGTTGATTGTTGCAGTGGGATTTGGAGTAAAAAGCGGATTCTTGAGTATTTCAATAATGTCTGCATATTGCCAAACTGTCCATGCTGCAAGTTGTTCGTTCCATTCGATTGGAAAATCGGGTTTGGAGGTGGTTGTTTTGAGTTGCATGATTTTTAGGATTTACAAAGGTAATATTTGGTTGTTTTTGATTTCGGTCATGACAAAAGAACTTTGGACACGACCAATATTGGGCAATGCTGCTAATTTTTGAGCAATAAATTGTTGGTAATCTACCATGTCTTTTGCATAGATCTTGAGGAGGTAATCGAACATTCCTGCAATGTGGTAGCATTCGATGACTTCGGGGATTTCTTGGATGTCTTTGACAAATTGGACAAGGTATTCCCTGTGGTGTTTCTCTAAAGTGATAGAACAAAAGGCGGTAAGTTTGAAGCCTAGTTTTTCTTTAGCGAGAATGGCGGAATAGCCTTCAATGAAACCTTCCCTTTCCAGTCGTTTGATTCGGTCAAAGATGGGAGTATTGGTCATTTTCAGGGCTTGGGCGATTTCTTTAATTTTTATCTTGCTATTTTTTTGGAGCAATTGAAGGATTCTTTTGTCGATTGCATCTATTTGATAAGCCATAGGAGAGATTTTTTTTCTTTTTGATTGAAAAGCTTTTTGAGTAAAAGATTTTTTTACTTCAAAATTGTATTTATTTGACTGTTTTTTCTTAATGATTGTATTAGTGTAGTTATAAAATCTTTAATGAGCTAATTTTGCAGTATAATTTTCAAATAAAAAAGCCTTCAAAGATGAACAAACACCAATACTCCCCCGAAAGCCTGATGATGACCTATGGCTACAAACCCGAACTATCTGAAGGTTCCTTGAAACCGCCAGTATTCCAAACTTCAACCTTTGTATTCAAAACAGCAGAAGAAGGTAAAGCCTTTTTTGAGCTGGCGTATGGCTTGCGAGAAAAGGAACAGAATGAGGAATTGGGATTGATTTACAGCCGAATTAATAACCCCAATTTGGAGATATTGGAAAATCGCCTGTGTTTGTGGGACAAGGCAGATGATTGTGCTGTTTTTGAAAGTGGAATGTCTGCGATAAGTACGGTATTGTTGGAATTTTTGAAGCCTGGAGATTTGCTCCTATTCAGTTCGCCCGTTTATGGAGGGACAGACCATTTTATTCACCACTTACTTCCCAAAATTGGAGTGGAGAGTGTTTGTTTCAAACCAACACAAAGTAAAGCGGAGATTATGGATTTGGTGCGGCAAACGGGGAAGGCTGATAAATTGGCTTTGATATACATCGAGACTCCTGCAAACCCAACGAATGCGCTGATTGACATCAATATGTGTAGAGAGATTGGAGATTATTTTGGTGAGGAAGAAGGGAGTGTGAAAGTCGCTGTAGACAATACTTATATGGGGCCTTTGTGGTCGCATCCTTTGCAGCATGGAGCGGATTTGGTGATTTATTCTGCAACGAAATACATTGGAGGGCATAGTGATTTGATTGCAGGTGCAGTCTTGGGCAATGCTGAAATTATGATGAGGGTGAAAATTTTACGCACATTTTTGGGCAATATGGCGAGCCCCCATACTTGTTGGCTCTTGCTGCGAAGTTTGGAGACATTGAAGGTGAGAATGGAGCAGCAAATGAGAAATGCGGAGAAGGTGGCCGTTTTTCTAAACGAACATACCAAAGTCGAAAAAGTGTACTATTTGGGCTTATTGAAGGAGGGAAGTCCTGCTCATGAATTGTACCTAAGACAATATACGGCTGCTGGTGCAATGATTTCTTTTGACATTTGTGGAGGTGAAAAAGAGGCATTTCAGTTTTTGAATAATTTGAAGCTGTTTAAACTGGCAGTAAGCTTGGGAAGTACTGAGGGCCTGGCGCAGCATCCTGCTACGATGACCCATGCAGGAGTGGATCCAGAAAGCAAAAAGCAAATGGGAGTGACGGGGAAATTGGTTCGATTGTCGATTGGATTGGAGTATTGGGAGGATATTGTTTGGGATATTCAGCAGGCATTGGAGGCAGTTGAAGGGTTAGATACAGTGCTTGAAGGTGCCTATAGACTGGAAGAAAAGGTTGTTGGAGTATAAAAGTAATTGCTGAATTTTTATTCCTTATATAGCTATTTATTTGTATTATTGCGAGCAAGAACATTTCGTTTTTGCTCGCTTTCTATTTGAAAAAAATGACTATGCAACAATTAGATATATTAGCCTTTGGTGCACATCCTGATGATGTAGAACTTTCCTGTTCTGGAACCATTATAGCTCATGTTCAGCAAGGGAAAAAGGTAGGAGTAATTGATTTGACTCGGGGAGAATTGGGAACTCGTGGGAATGCTGCTTTGAGGTATCAGGAGGCAATGAGAGCTGCCGAAATTATGGGTTTGACGGTGAGAGAAAATATGGGTTTTGCAGATGGGTTTTTCACCAATGATAGTATGCACAAAATTGCTTTGATCAAAAAAATTCGTCAGTATCGCCCCGAGATTGTGTTGGCAACAGCTCTTTATGATCGGCATCCTGATCATGGTAGATCAGCAGAGTTGATAGCTGATGCGTGTTTTTTGGCAGGTTTGCGAAAGATTGAAACCCTTGATGCAAAAGGAGAATTGCAAGAAGCTTGGAGACCTCGGTTGATTTGTCATTATGTTCAGGATACGTATATTAGTCCAAATTTTGTTGTAGATATTTCTGAATATATAAATAAAAAAGTAGAGGCTATCAAGGCTTATACCTCGCAATTTCATGATGAAAATTATAAAGAAAATTCAAATGAACCAGAAACATATATATCTAATCCAGACTATTTAGAAAGAATATATGCTAGAAGTAGAGAGGTAGGAAAGCAGGCAAATTGTCGTTTTGCAGAGAGTTTTGTGGTCAAGAGGGTCGTAGGAGTGAAAAATTTGTTTGATTTAATGTAAAATTAATGTCGATTAATACAATTTTTGTTAAATTTACCCAAAATTAAAACTTGCCCTTATTGTATTATCAAGAATCAAACTACAAGAACCCAATGTCTCTAAATACGATCATTTTGAATTTGTTTTAAGAATTCAGTGACTTTTTGACAATTTACGTGTCCAAAAACCATATTTTTAGAGTACATTATTTGCATAAAAAATTCATTTATTTTTTTAATTTATAAACATATAGCTATGTTCAAAACAAGACTCTTTAATACCTTATTAGTCTTACTTTGTGTTAGCACTGTTGCTATGGCACAAAATGCTTACGAAGACATGCCTCCAGTTCCTACGAACTATGGTACTTGTTACGCAAAGTGTAAAATTGCTGATCAGTACGAGACTGTAAGTCGTCAAGTATTGGTGAAAGAAGCTTCTACTCGTAAGAGTACTTCTCCTGCTGTTTACGAAACTATTTCTGACAGAGTAATGACCAAAGAGGCGTCTAAAAAATTGATTCCTGTACCTGCTGTTTACGAAACTGTTACAGAAAGAGTAATGATCAAAGAAGCATCTACTAAAATTGTTGATTCTGCTCCTCGTTACACTACTACTACAGAAAGAGTATTGATTCAGCCTGCTGTTGGTCAATGGGTAAAAAAGAAGAAAACTCCAAACTGTTTTTCTGCTAACCCAGAAGACTGTTATGTAATGTGTTGGGAAGAAATTGCTGCTAAATACAAAACAGTTTCAAAACAAGTATTGGCTAATCCTGGTAGCTCTAACTCTGTAGAAATTCCTGCTGAGTACAAAACTATCAAGAAGCGTGTATTGGTTTCTCCTGCTACTGTAAGAGAAGTAGAAGTTCCTGCTGAATACACTACTATCAAGAAGCGTGTATTGGCTTCTCCTGCAAGATCAGAAGAAGTATTGATTCCTGCTGAGTACAAAACAGTTGATGAAAAACAATTGGTTCGTGCTGGTGGATTCACACAATGGGTAGAAATTCTTTGTGCTGCTGATACTACACCTGGCGTTATCCGTCGTGTACAACAAGCTCTAACAGACAAAGGTTACAAGCCGGGTCCTGTTGATGGTGTAATGGGTGCTCAAACAAGATCTGCTTTGACAAAATACCAACAATCAAAAGGTTTGCCATTGGGTAACTTGAACAAAGAAACTCTTTCTTCTTTGGGATTAGGTTACTAATACAATCTTAGATAAGTATAAGAACAGTTGAAAGACTTGATCTTATCCAAAAGAATGGGCAGTTAGTCGTAGGTACTAACTGCCCATTTTTTATACAGGAATGTTCTGAAAATTAAAACTTGGATGCCCACATTGAATATTCATCCATATCGGTCGCCTAGCAACCTCCAAAAACGAACTTCTCTCTATAGTCTTTTGAGGCTTTATTGGTGAAAACAAGCGGTTCTTAGCCCATATAATGCCCAGTTTGATATTGTGACTTCAAAAGCCTTATCATGCTTAGAATCAAATTATAAGCCTCATATTTAAGAATTGCAGGGGCGCTAATATTCTCCTCCATTTTCGAGCCTTCAACCCTTGGCTTCAAACCTCTTCCCATCCTTCTCTATAGAATACTCATTTATTCCTCACACAGCTTACCGAACCCTTTTTACCATTCAACCGAAGGAACTTGCAACTTAGCGAAAGTGTGTCATCCGAAAGTAAATACCGACCTATATTTGCAGCAGAAATACAATACAACATACATCAGCCCACCCCAAATACATTTATTTTTCTACCCATTTTATTTCAAGCCCCGTTCATATTTTTTTAATTAGGTTATTTTCTAAATACATCAGCCATGAAAACCAACGGATTCCCAAAGGGTACTGAGGTAGCTTGTTTTAATTATTCCCATGTAGATTATTCAAAAACGAAAAATGAATATTTCGTTTCCAGTTCATTGTATGCACATTCAAATCGACTAGAAATTGTTACTTGTTCCGATGATGATTTTTCTTCAAACATCGACATCGCTCTGCTTTCATTTCTGAAACTTTATGAGCAATTGGATGAAAACAATCGTTCCAAGGTTTGTTTAACAATAGTTCTTACAAGTGCTGCACTAAAGTTCATCAAAGCTTTGGTCGCTTCTATGAATTTAGCAGACTGCACCAGAATTATCAATCTCAACAATTCGGAAGAGGTAAAAAAAGCATGCAATAGAGCGCACTTATTCTTAAATCCTGCCAGAAACAATCAAATGGATTTTGTGCACAAAGCACTCCAAAAAGGCATTCCCGTTATTTGTTTTGAAAGTTATTGGACGAGGAACATCATCAACAGTAAATGCGGTTTTAGGATTCCCTTCAATCACCTATCCTACTGCAAAAACATTGATGCATTCAGCGCACATCTGTACACCTTATCAACAAACCCCTGTTTGCTTCAAAATTTGTCGATAGGAGCAAAGGAGCGTTATACCGAACTATTTGGGCAAGAGAAAGCTTAAAGTGTTTTTGCCTCATTTTGATTAATATCTTGCTAAAAAGAAGTTAGTAGTCAAAGAGGATAAAATAAAAACATTCATTTTAGTCTCACCTGTCGAATACTATTGTTAATCAGTATTTTAAACTGAAAAATTATGCGATAAAATTACTTTATGCTTCAAAAAAAATCAGAAGTCTAAGCAGATTTTTTACAAAAAAATATAGTGAAATGACAGTTTTTCGTACATTTGTTTTCATTCAATCATTGCAGCAGGGTATTTTGAGAGAAAATATTTTGCTGCAATAATGAATCAATCCATTATTGACTAAACAAGCAATACATGCCCAGAGTTTTACGTATTATCAACCGTTTGAACTTAGGTGGTCCGACCTTCAATGTAGCTTTACTATCGAAATATCTGAATCCTGAATTTGAGACGCAGATTGTAGCGGGAATGAAAGAGGAGACAGAAGCGAGTTCAGAATTTATTCTGAACAAAATGGGATTGAAGCCCCAGTACATACCCAATATGTATCGCTCGGTTCACCCGATGAAGGACTATGCAGCTTACCAAGACATAAAAAAAATCATTCGAGAATACAAGCCAGACATCGTACATACCCATGCCGCAAAATCAGGCGCATTGGGACGATTGGCTGCAAAAGAATGTGGTGTGCCAGTGATTGTGCATACTTTTCACGGACATGTATTTCACTCTTATTTTGGTGCGCTCAAGACCCGTTTTTACTTAGAAGTAGAACGATACTTGGCCAAAATCAGCAGCAAGATAGTCGCCATCAGCCCCAAACAAAAAAAGGAGTTGAGTGAAGATTATCAAGTATGTGACCCTAAGCACATCGAAGTCGTACCTTTGGGTTTCGACCTTTCCAAATTCCAAGACAACCAAATAGACAAACGCATCGACTTTCGTCAGAAGTACCAAATTGCAGACGACGAAGTAGCGATAGCCATTGTTGGTCGCCTTGTTCCCATCAAAAATCATTCTTTGTTCCTCAATGCTCTAAAGCAATTATTGACCAATAGCACGCACAAAATTCGTGCATTTGTTGTCGGTGGAGGAGAAGAGAGTGAGAGCATCCAAAACATCGCAAGAGACCTCAATATCCCTTTTGCGACTCCCGAAAACTTCCACAAAGCACCTTTGACCTTCACTTCTTGGATTACAGATGTAGATGAGGTCTATGCCGGTGTAGATATGGTGGCTTTGAGTTCGCTCAATGAAGGAACACCCGTAAGTCTCATTGAAGCACAAGCAGCAAATAAGCCGATTGTGACGACCAATGTAGGTGGTGTCAAAGACGTAGTGATTCCAAATCAAACTGCTCTATTGTCTCCTTCAAAATGTGTAGAGAGTTTTGCGAACAACATGCAGGAATTGGTAGAAAATACCGAATTGCGAAACCGAATGGGACAGGATGGGTATCAGTATGTTGCCCAAAAATACAGCTATCAGAGATTGACTTCTGATATGGCGCAATTGTATGATAAATTGCTTTGGGAAAACAAACCCGTTTACAAAAAAATGTACCCAGTGCCTGCAATGCCTTCTTCAATGAAGATTGCAGCAAATAAGCCAATGTCTCCTTCCTTGGCTTTTGAAGCAACAACGATTTCTTCTAAACACAAGAATGATTTTAGGAGATAGACAATAGAGGCTTACAGTAATTTTTTAATTACTGTAAGCTCAATTTTTATGATTAAATTTTCAAAAAGCGATTGATGGTAATAGTTGCTGTTTTGTGCTTTTGTCAGAAAATTATAAAAATCAAAAGCTTCCATCAATTAACCACACAAGCATCTTTCAACCCCTTCAAAGGAGGACAACAACAGCATGAATCTAAGTGACTTTGACTTCAACAGTGTTTCCTTTCAACTAAGTACCTACGCCCTATTTTTTGCAGTAGCCGTATTTTTCACCACGATTCTAAGTTTCCTTTTCCTCAAATTTCTCAAAAATATCGGTACACGCCAACAAAATGGCGAAGAAAACTTGGTGCGTTGGGCCTCCAAAAACAAACCCAAAATTGGTGGTTTTTGCTTTTTTATGCTATTTCTGCTGTCCGTTTGTTCCTACTTCCTTTTGCCCTTTCGTGCCGAACTTTTATTCAATGGAGAACTATTGGCACTCTTAGGAAGCGCAAGTTTGGGCTTTATTGTGGGCTTGGTCGACGACTCTTACAATACTCCACCACGTTTTAAATTTTTGGGACAATTGGCTTGTGCCTTGGTTATGATAGGGATGGGAGTGATGATTCCGATTTCCAATATTTGGTTGATAGATGTTTTATTCACCATTTTTTGGGTGGTAGGGGTGATGAATTCCATC
>JBGCDY010000279.1:0-3260 GCA_045105835.1 Chitinophagales bacterium | reverse complement strand
ATAGAATCGCCTAATTTGAGAACAAACAGTTATTTAAGGTGAAGTAAAAAGTTTGATTTAGAATGCCTGACTAATTTAAGCCATTAATTACAATTAATCAAAAATATCTATTCAAAACACAATTAGAAATACAATGCACTTTAGAAAAAGTAAGTGTTTTTAAGCCTGTCTTATTTTCCCAAAAAACAATATCAGAAGATATTTTAGTGTTTGAATAAATGAGGCTTTATTTTGCTTCAATGCTTAGTTGAACTTAGTTTTCATTTACCCTCAATTCTTCAAAATGTATAATTCACCTCTGTTTTCTTTTCTTATAATAAGTTGTCTGTTTATGGTTTGCAGTGAAGAGGCGTATGGTCAAACGGGAAAATTTACAGATTCAAGGGATGGTACAGAATATGAAACCGTTGTGATTGGAAATCGGATGTGGTTTCAGGAGAATTTGAAGCTCGAAACAGAAATGTCTCACTGTCCCAACTTCAATAAGAAATCTGGTGATTGTGACAATGGAAACTACTATAGTTACAAAGAGTTGAAAACACTTTGCCCTAAAGGTTGGCGAACCGCAAGGGTTAAGGATTTGGAAGATTATATCAACCACTTGATTGGAGAAGATGCTGCAAAACGAGATAGTTTGATTCATATTGATACTTTGAGTCAATGGGCAGACATGGTAGACGATACCATTCACCATACTCCACCTTCATCCTATGCGACTGTGATGATACAAATCAACAGTGAATCTTTTGACCTATTCGGTGGCAACACGTTGCTAAATATGGAAAATTTAGGCTGGGTAGAAGGGCGAAAAGTTAGAAGAAAATGGGGCAGTTTTACGCTGTGGATGAGTCACGAAGAATTGGACAATCCAAGATACCATGTTCATATAGGTGCAAATAACTATGTCAAGCATATTCACAAGCACAATATTGATGACAAACCTTCAAAAACCAGAAAATTTGGTGTTCGGTGTGTTTGTGATGTAGAATAGGTTTTTCAATTTTAGCCTATTTGCGCAATAACTGCACTGAAAGACATACTGAGCAATAAAAGAATCAATACGAGAAAGTAAAGAATGTTTTTAGGTTGGCTGTATTGATTATTTGTTTGTTGAGATAGTGGAGCCTTCATGTTTGTATTGATTTTTGATTTCAAAAAAAATGGACATTCACTTATTTAGTTACCGTTTTTTGGGAAATGTTAACTCCAGAGTCATAAATAAAAGTCATTTTTTTGTCATTTGAAATAATGGTTTTGATAATGAATGGTTTACGTGGTAATCAGATGGGCATTAAATTTTGCAGTTCTTACCTCAACAAGTGAATTAGCTCTTTTGCAGTCCTCATTGAAGAATTTTATGTTGCAGAAAGTTAAAAATCAAGAAACACACATTTTTTTTATCTTTGCATAACGCTATTTTAAGATTTTGAGATAGAATATTATTCTACTATCAAATTTATCCTACAGGAGAGTTGTTTGAAGCATGAAATTCTGTTCGGAATGTTTCATGGTTTTGAAATAGGAGTGGAGGCGATTTTTTTTAAATTGTGATTTCCAAAATTTTATAAATAGAAAAACTCATTACCATAACACGACCCATGGAGCAATCAGAAAATAAACAATTGGAGGAAAAGAAACCAAAACGTAGTTTAGCAGAGAGCAATCGCATCTTTCAAACAGAGTTTATGTCTCATGCAGAGGCACTGTACAACTTCGGTTACCACCTCACTTTCAATGAAAGTGATGCAAAAGATTTGGTTCAGGAAACTTTTTTGAAAGCATATCGGTTTATAAACTCGTACATTGAAGGCACAAATGCAAAGGCATGGCTTTTCAAAATCATGAAAAATGCCTTCATCAATGATTACCGCAAGAAGTCCAAAAGACCTATGAAGGTGGACTATGAAGAAGTGGTTACCTATCAAAATTCTGATAGCGGTAGTTATGTGCAGTACATTGATTTGCGGCACGAGATTTTCCAAGGAATGTTGGGGGACGAAGTAGCTCATGCCCTTAATACCCTACCTGTAGATTTTAAAACAGTGGTTTTGTTGTGTGATATTGAAGGGTTTACCTACGAAGAGATGTCCAAAATCATTGATATTCCAATAGGAACAGTACGATCTCGATTGCACCGAGCCAGAAACATGCTCAAGGATGCGCTGAAAGAATATGCAAAACAAATGGGATACAAAGACGATATAAAGGAATAGCAGTCTTGTTTTGAAATGCCGTTTTGTAAGGAATGCGGCACTTATAAACGATAAAAAAATAACTTTTCCTCTATTCCCTTGTTTAAACAATAAGCGAAAACAACAGATTTTGAATTTTTGATTAAAAATGTTACCTTTTATTAAAATCATAGTCAAAAGGACAAATAAAAAACTCAGATTATAACAGTTTTTGAGCTATTATAATCTTGGCATTAATTTTTTTTTTAGAACACCAAAAAATAGTGTATCATGAACAACAGAACACATAATAACAACCTCGGCAAAGCAGGCGGAAATGATTATCCCAACAATAAAATGCCTCACCAACAAAACGGAAATCGTTTTTTTAAAGAAGTCAGAGACGAAAGTGATGACTCAAAAAACGAGATGACCTTAACGACTTTTCTTCACAACAAACTTCCTCGCAAACATATCTCTGCAGACCTTCTCAGCTCGCTCCAAAGCATCATCAAGACGGCTGAAGAATAATCAAAAATAATAGCACCCAGATTCAAACTCAAGTTCAAGACAATAATGAGTGCAAGTACGGCATGTAGACTTATTTTATTGAAATTGAATATCTAACTTTCCTAATCCAATGAATAAGGCTGCCTCTAACTTACTTTCTAAGCTCGCTTCTAACAATTTTCGAGCCTTGGCAAGAGCCATTTCTATTGTCGAAAATGAAGCTTCTGGTTACCAAGAAATACTGACCTCTTTGCACTTCAATAAAGAAGTACCAGTAGTAGGTATTACAGGGCCTCCAGGGGCAGGTAAAAGCACCTTGGTCAATGCTTTGATCAACCATTATCTCCAAAACAACAACAAAATTGCCATCATTGCGGTAGACCCGACTTCTCCCTTCAATTATGGAGCATTATTAGGTGACCGAATTCGCCTGAATGCGCACTACAACAATCCCAACGTGTATATCCGATCTCTTGCTTCAAGGGGTTCTTTGGGAGGATTGTCCCAAAAAATAATGGAAGTGGTGGATGTGGTGAAGGCTGCAAATTTTGACATTGTATTCGTCGAAACCGTCGGGGT
>JBGCDY010000278.1:0-4503 GCA_045105835.1 Chitinophagales bacterium | reverse complement strand
GACAAAAGACAAAAGACAAAAGACAAAAGACAAAAGACAAAAGACAAAAGACAAAAGACAAAAGACAAAAGACAAAAGACAAAAGACAAAAGACAAAAGACAAAAGACAAAAGACAAAAGACAAAAGACAAAAGACTTTTTTATTGATGGTAATTGAACTTAGTTCATGGTTTTCATAAAACCATCAAGAACCATTTGATAATAAAAACTCTGTGCCTCCAAGCCTCTGTGTTCAATAATAAATGAGTTATTGAGAAAGAATTCCGACTTTCATTCCTGCATAAGCGCCAGGAATAGGCTTTGCCAAAACCTGAGTTCCGTCTTTTAAGCCACGAACGACAACTGTACTTTGTTTGAAAAATATAGGACTTACCTCTTCAATAATCAATAAACTATCTTTAATTGCAAAGACTTTGTTTTCGTCAAACAACAGTTTTCTCGACATTTCATAGGTGTCGGATTCCTCCTTTGCAGTGACATCAGCTTCCAGATACATTCCTTCCTTCAATCCTTTTCCACTTACCCGAATAAAAACAGGAATCGTTTGAGATGCTTCTTCAACGAGACTGTTCACCCTAACTACTTTGCCTTTCCATTTTTTGGTTTTTTCAACATTGTGTAAATCAACGGTTTTGCCAATTTTTAATAAATCAGAATAACTCGTATTGACCGATACCTCCAATTCATAAATGCTTGGATTAATCATTTCGCCCAATTTTTGCCCCGCTCTCACCAATGCGCCATGTCTCACCATACTCTGCGTCAATATACCCGAAAAAGGCGCGTGAATGGTGTATTTAGAAAGGCGTTCTTCCATGTTTTTGATGTTGTAAAAAGTAGGTAGGATATTTCTGCCTGCAATGAACAATTTTTCCTTTTCATTGACAGGTGTAGGCAATGCTGGCACAAAACGGTCCATATTGAAGTTGCGAACATAGGTTTCCCATTTCGTAAATGATTCGGGGTAATCCATCCGCAAATCGGGGAGGAGTCCGACGACTTGATTGTAAAGCGTACTTTTTTGCGAGCGCATATTGGCACGGTGTTCATCAGCATTGATTTTTATCAATAAGTCCCCTTCTTTGTAGTATTCACCTGGTAAAAAATCCTTGCCTGTGGCTTCAAAGATTCCTTGTACTTCCGCAAACAATTCCACCCGTTCTTTGGCAGCCAAATTACCGCTTGTGGTGATATTAATGGGTGTACTGGCATTTTTGACGGTATTGGTTGTCACCATGGTTACCAATTTTGAAATCTTAGGTTTGGGTCTCTTCTTGCTCTCTTTTAATTTTTTGGCAATCGAAATGGCACCTCCAATGAGTAAAAGCCCTAAAATGGTGATGATGATTTTTCGTAAAATAGGGAATATGGGTTTTTGTGAATCGTTCATGGGTTGAAAGTAGTTTGTACTGCAACTATTTGAATTAAATTTTAATATTTTTCTGCAACTTCTTCAATACTTCAATGGTAGCAAGGATTTCTTCAATACCAATGCCTGCCTGCAATTCTTCAACAGCTTCGTGCATGCTCTTGAAAGTAGCTTCAAAAATTTTCCTGCCATTGGTGGTCAAAAAAATCTTGTTTACCCTCTTATCTTCTACATCTGGAATCCTCGCCACATAGTTTTTCTTTTCCATTGTGTTGATAAGCCTTGTCAATGAAGCTTTATTGCGCTCTGTAATCAATGCCAAATCGTTTTGGGCTTGACCATCTTCTTGATGAAGCTTCTTCAATAAAATCCATTGCTCGATGTTCAAATCGAAATCGTGTTTTTTGAAGTTTTCGGTCATAAATACCCGCATCATTTTGGCAGTTTTGCCAATCCATGGGAGTAGGGTCGTTTCTATTTGAGGAAGTTGTTTCATTGATTTGAATCTATAATGCAAAAGTAATAAAAAAGTTGTTGCTGCAACTAATTTTTTAAGAATGATTAAGATTTGAAGTAGATAAAAGAAAAGCCTTGAATTTTAGTATCGCTTCAATATTTGATTTGCGATGTGTAAATTCAAGGCTTTTGTAATAAGACTTCGGTAGTTTTGAAAACTACCGAAGTCTCGACCTAATAGAATTTGAGTTGTTAATTTTAATTTGCCTAAGGCACTTCCACCTTATTCAATATATCGTCAATAATGTTTTCAGAAGTGATGTTTTCTGCCTCTGCTTCGTAGGTGATGCCTATTCTGTGTCGCATCACATCATGACAAATCGCTCTGACATCTTCTGGAATCACATATCCTCGGCGTTGAATGAAGGCATAAGCCTTACATGCCAAAGCCAAGTTGATACTGGCACGAGGTGAACCACCATAGCTAATGAGTGGACTTAGATTTGCCAATCCATAGTTTTCGGGATTACGACTCGCAAAAACGATATCGAGAATGTATTTTTCGATTTTTTCGTCCATATATACCTGTCGAACAACCTCTCTTGCTTTCAACAAAGAGTCCTTTGTCAAAATAGCATTTATCTTCCCAAAAGTTTGGTTGATGGTGGTTCGCATGATTTGGCGTTCGTCTTCGAATTCGGGATAGGAAATGATGACTTTCAGCATGAATCTATCCAGCTGTGCTTCTGGCAGGGGATAAGTACCTTCTTGTTCGAGAGGGTTTTGGGTCGCCATCACCAAGAAAGGTTCTTCCAATCCAAAGGTTGTGTCGCCAATCGTGATTTCACGTTCCTGCATTGCTTGAAGCAAGGCACTTTGTACTTTCCCTGGGGCACGGTTGATTTCATCCGCCAAGATGAAGTTGGAGAATACGGGGCCTTTTTTGACCGTAAATTCATGTGCTTTTTGATTGTAAATCAGTGTTCCAATCAAATCGGCAGGTAGAAGGTCGGGCGTAAACTGAATACGTGCAAAATCGGCTTGTACTGCTTGTGAAAGCGTCTTAATTGCCAGTGTTTTTGCCAACCCAGGAACACCTTCTAAGAGGATGTGACCATTAGAAAGAAGCCCTAATAAGAGTCTTTCCAACATGTATTTTTGTCCAATGATGACTTTTGCCATCTCTTGGTTGAGTACATCTACAAATGCACTTTCACGTTGGATGCGTTCATTTAGTTCTATAATATCTATCGTTGGAGAAATAGAATCGCTCATTTTATTTATTGTCTTATTGTTTTATTTGTTGAATTGCGTTATGGTTGTACTGCTTTATTGCTGAATTGTTTCCTCATATCAATCATAAAATAATGCGGCAATTTAACAATGTAGCAATAAAATCATTATAAACTATTGAAGGTAATACCTATTGAAAGTGGATAAATTTTTGGTCCTTTATTTTTTTGAAGTAAAGTCGCCAATGAATATTCTCCAATCAAGTTGAAACTGCCATATCCTACCCGAAGCGTACCTGCGTATTTGAATCTATTGAAGTTATACAAGTTTTTTTCTTTGAAGGATATTTCACGAGAAGTGTTGAAGAGAATGTCAGAGCCTTTGAACTTTTGTTTTGCCTCCATCAAATAACCCACACGTACACCCAATCCTAATTTCCAGGTTTTGTTACTGTTATTGGGATTACTCCTCAATCGAAGCTCAATTGGAATAATCAAATGAGTGGTGCTGATTTTGTTTTTAGAGATGGTGACACTTTCCGAAAAAGGGGCCATACTGGTACTTACCACATTCTCAAGGGTATCATAGCTTAAGCTGGCATTTGTAAAGACATTGCTATTGGTCAAACCGATACCTGGTGCAATACTAATGTTTTTAGAATTTCCGATTGCAATGTCATAAGTATACAGGAAGTTGAGACCACGGCTGTGCCATTTGGTTTCGATGCCTGTGGGTTTTTCGTCCCATATCCAATTATTATGTACAAATTCTAAGCTAAGTCTATCTCGGGTGATTTCTTTTTGCTTTGGAGCAGGTTCTTCTTCTTGAGCCAATAATGGTACGCTCATCCACACACATACAATGAACCAAAAGAGTTTTTTCATTATCACAAATTTAAATTAAAAAGGTAAGGACAAAGATATAATTCTTAATCTACTTCCTCCAACGTATGCCGACCAAAAATAGCTGCTTTTGAAGAAAATCAAATTGATTTTTGGATAATGCTTCAAAAAGAGGCCTCAAGATGTTTTCTTTTGGGAAAAACAGCAGTGTATTAGCTAACAACTAATTTTTTGGACTCATCAAATATTTTAGTGAGAAGGAACGCCAATAAAATAACCTGCCAAATTGGAGATGGGGATTTTGAAGTTTTTTATTTGAAGATGATTGATTTTCATTGCAATCGAGAATCTCTAAGGGTAAACTTCAAAAGCCTTAGCCGCTTCACTAAAAACATAAATAGACCATTTTTTGTAAAAGGAGGTATTTGTGCTATTGATTAAAATCAAGCGAATCGTAAAAGGATTTTAACTTTTGGGGAGAGAGATGAAAAAAGAAGTGCCTTTGCCTTCTTTCGATTCCATCCAAATAATGCCGCCGTGTTTGAGGGCGATTTTTTGACAAAGTGCCAATCCGATGCCCGTACCTTCATAATCTTGTTTGCG
>JBGCDY010000277.1:0-6993 GCA_045105835.1 Chitinophagales bacterium | reverse complement strand
TATGCAGAGGCACACGCAATTGGTAACCCTCCAGCTAATCTGAATACTCTAAATTTAACATTGATAGATTGTATTTTCGACGGTAATACAACACAATTTTTTGGAGCAATAGGACTATCAGGTCAGGGAAATTTTTTAAGCACCATTACCAATTGTATTTTCAGAAATAACACAGAGGATATTGATATAAGTGCTGGAGCAATTAGTTTTGGAGGTTTTGCGTTTTTCAAATCTACAATTACCAATTGTCTATTTGAAAATAATGATACAAGACACGCATATTGGCAAATAGCTGATCTTGATCAAAACACACATTTTATTAATTGTACCTTCACAGGAGCTACTACACAAGTAGCACGGCTATCATCCAATTTAGCGAACACCTTGGATTTCACTAACTGTATCTTTTGGGATAATAATAATGACATTACAGATGATGATGCCAAGGTTAATATTGTGAACAGTATAGTTGAAGAAGCCAGTTTTGTGACGGGAGGAAGTGGGAATATTTTTATAGATCCGCTTTTCACTGATTCAGGAAATGGAGACTTTACTTTAGAAAGCACCTCACCAGCCAGAGATGTTGGGGATAAGACTGCAAATACAACTATGACTGATTTAGGAGGAAATCCTCGAATTGATAATACAATGATTGATATGGGGGCTTACGAAGTTGTGTTCATCCCTTCTATTAATATTGCGTTACAAGGTTCAACAGCGGTTGATGAAAACTCTGGAGCAGGGTTGATTTTTCGATTTACACGAACAGGACTGACAACGGAAGACATTACTATTAATTATAGTATTGGCGTTGGCGGGACAGCAGCTAATTCTGATTTTAATGTAACAACAAATGGCAATACAACTTATGTTTCAGGCACGATGAAAGGCACCATAAAGATTCCTGTCGGAAGCACTTTTGCAGATTTGGCCATTACACCTATTAATGACATTGTTATTGAGGCAAATGAAAAAATAGTGGTCAAGATTGAATCAGCTACTCCTTAAACTGAAATTTACATCAATAAAAACAAAAACAGGGCTTTCAGCCAAAGCTCAAAGTCCTGTTTGTATATAATCAGCAAATTTGCCTACCCATTTTAAAAAATAGCCAATCATTAAAAAGCCCGAATAGCACGTACTCGAATCAATTTCTCGGCACTCTTTCCATCAAAACCATAGCCATCATATTTTGTATAAAGAGTTAGTGCTACTTTGTCAGCAGTCCAATAAAAAGCAGGTGACTTGCCTGGCTCTTGCAGACTAAAATTTAAGCGTTCAAAAAGCTCCGCATTCATTTTTCTCATCTCGGTCATTGAAGGTAAATACCAGTCATCATAGCCATTAAATGCTAAGTCTTCACAGATTTTTACTGCGTCGTCGAGGTTTGCACCATCGCTTTGGTCACTTTCAGCACAGATTAAGCCTCCACCATTTCCATCTAAGGAGAACACAATACCGCCTTCGTGGGTATCACCGATTTTTACCTGTCCATAACTGAGCTGAGGAGTCAGAAACGCCAAAAAAATGGCTGCGATTCCGAGAATTTGAAATATATTTTTCATGTTTTGTGTTTTTGAATTTAGAAATAAGGTTCTCTGACAAAATCTGTGAAATGAGACTACCGTACCTTGATGGTTATTACAGCAGTACCATTAGCGGGGTCGCCAGTTCCTGTTATCGAGAGTCTTCCATCAATACCATTCATCTTTGCTTCTAAATCCTTAACGGCAGTTTGAAACTCATGTCCATTGCCAAAAATCGTTTGAGTGTTTTTGCAAAAATCCCAATCCGTCATAATAGCCATTCTAGCTCCGATACCTTCACCACGAGCAAAATGGTCATTCCCCCAAGTGACCAACTCAATGGTGTAGTAGTTCTCTTCTATGTTAAATTCAATTGTAGCAGTGACTTTACCCATATTGTTGAGAGGGAGTGTTTTGGTGTAGCCAATGTAACCGTCAAACCCAACTTGAACCTCTTGATCAATATTTAATACAAGCAAGGCATTTCCTCTATCATAAATATCCTGCCCATAACTAAGTTGGGGAGTCAGAAGAGCCAAAAAAATGGCTGCAATTCCGAGAATTTGAAATGTTTTTTTATCAATATTCATGAGGTTTGATTTTAAGAAAAAATGAAATTAATTGTCTTTACACCTAAGTATCTGTAAAACGAGAGGGGGCGTTACCAAAATTTGAAGTTTTAAAAAAAAATGTTTTACCCTCAAATGGAAATTCATTTTGCCCGTTTTTTATTGAAGCCCAAATAGCACACTGGTTGAACAGATTTAAATGGTTTGAAGAGATTTTTTATGGTATCTGTGAATATCTTGTTCAAACCTAAATAGCACACTGATTGAACAGGTTTAAATGATTTGAAGAGATTTTTATAGTATCTGTAGAAAATCTTGTTCCATCCCTTAAATCTGCGTTCCATTTATTATTTGAAAAGAGGTTTTAGGGGATTACACTTTTGTCCATTTGCCCTTTATTGAAGCCTTCAATAAAAACAAAAACAGGGCTTCCAACCAAAATCAAAAACCCTGTTTGTTTTTAGAGTGTGTATAAATCAATTTTCGAGGGTAAACAAAGGCAGTTCGAATGTAGATAAGGGAAGTTTCCAAAACTTCCCTTACCTCATACCTTTATCTTCCACTCACCACTTCCACCAAAACCTGAGAAGTGACATGTGGAGCATTTTTGAAAGACACCTTGAGATAAGCAGTTCCTACTCCATTTCCAGTAGATTTCAACTGAGCTGCATACTTACCATTTCCCGAATCTTGATTCCACCAAGAAATCTCAATGAGATCATTCGGGTCGCCACTTGTATCGTCAAAAATGATGTTGTCCGCAAATTTTGTTTGGTAATCGTGCGGTCCTATCTTCGTTCCATCTGATAAGGTAACATCCAAATAAATAGCTGGGCTAATCATTAGTTTACGCACCGTATGAGCAGCATCATTTCGATTAATAGCAAGTCGATTTAGACCATTCGCCCCCGACTGTATGCCTGACTGCAAACCCAATTCAGCAGAAACGGGAACGATTCCTCCTCCCCCACTATTGATTTTTGAGCCGCCACCCATTTTTCGCTGACCAGTAGAAGCAGAACCATCCCAATCCGTAGCGTTAAAGTTGTTTTTGGAGTAGTCAAAGTTGAGGGTCATCGTTGCAGGATTGCCGTGCATATATAATTGTGCTTGATTCTCATTCAAAACTCTCCAATTGATGCTTTTCCAAGAAGGCAACAACTCTATTGCCCCTGAATGTCCAAATCTAATTTCAAATGGATTTCCATTGTAGTAATAATTCCAAGTCGTTCCTGCAATAGAATTTTGAAGCTGACTTCCTGAATTTCCACCATTACTGTTTCCGCCATTATTCGGTGGGTTCTGTACCACAGGTGGCTTGTTTACAGGTGGCTTGCGGACAGGAGGCGCTTGTTTGGTAGGCGTAAAAGCGGTGAAATGTCCAAAGGTCGTGTTCAAATCCCAAGATTTAACGACATCGCCATTCGCTCGCTTCAATTTGTAAGTATGTGACATCGGGTAGTAGGCACCTGCTCCATGTGCGGGAACGGTGAATTGTTTGGTCAGCGTCTGTTGGTTCATCATTGAAGTGGAGTAAGACGATGTTTGACTCAAAGCATAAGAAAGTGTCACCGACGCAGTGGCTTTCACAGGACCGGCTCCTGCTTCCATTCCCCTTGTCATCGACACACCAAAGGTGTGAGACATGGAGGAAGAATGTTCTTTGGTCATCCCTGTTGTTTGAGAAAAAGACATGGTTCCATTGTTCTCGCTGTCGTTGGTATTGAAGTCCTGTAAGTAGTAATAATCGTATCGTTCCAAAGTATAAATCGGTGTGTTCCGTACTTGCCCTGCAAGGTTGTTGGCAAACACTGGGTCAACAATCGAAATACAGGGAATATAAGCCACAGTAGATAATTTTTTATCCGTATGCTTGGCAGGTCTTTTTAGGCTTGTTTGTTTGGGTTCGGTACTGGTGATATTTTTGTTTTTGTGAGGCAAGGTTACTTTCAAGGCATAACATACTTCCGAATTGGTCAAAGCTGCATAAGAAGCATGAGCCGTGAAAGAACCCGAAGTGACGAAAGATTCTTTGCTATCCTGTACTACATTTGGCGGCTGAATGCTCCAAACCGATAGGTCCAAGTCTCCTCCCGAACCTGAGTCGGTGAACGTCTTTTTGCCCACAGAGGCATAAGTCGTCAGGTCATTTCGCACACAAACGACTGCATTTGGAGAAGGTTTGCCGTGTCCATTCATTCCGACCATTCCCAAAGCTCTGTATCCTGATGGTGCTATCGGCATCCAAATGGAACCGTCTTGGTCGCCACCTGTACCTGCATCGTGGTAAATTCGTTGGTAATCTCTTGGATAAGCAACCGCACTCGGGTCATTCCCTGTTCTGACTGCAATCATCACCGTAGTGGGTTTGGCGTGACTCGCATGTGCATAATGCCCTATAGACGAAAAACCTGGAGGCAATTTGGGACTCCATATCGACCAACTGGCACTTGCCCCTGTTCCTCTATCGTTGTAGACAAAGTCGTAGTCGGTGACAAACATGATTTCCAAGGCATCCATTTTGATGGAGCGTTGCTGTGCTTGTGTTGAAGTATTGCTTAGAAGCAGTATTGCTAAGGCAAAAAAACTAAAAAATAAGGTCTTTTTGAGATTCATTGAGGTTTGGTTTTAATTGTAAACTTTACTGTTTACAATTAAGAATCTGAAAAAGGAGGTGGAGCGTTACCGTTTTTGGATTTTTTTTTGAAAATTTATTTTTTTCAGGAATAAAGTCTGCTCATTTTTTATTGATATTTAATTTTATTGAAGACTTCAATACAAACAAAAACAGGGCTTTCAATCGAAACCGAAAGCCCTGTTCTCTATTTGGATTCAATTATTTTATTCCTATTCTTTTTTGAATAAAACTACACCCGATTCCCTGTTGCATGATTTCCTTCCCAATTAACCGTCGAAAAATTGGTTTTAGAGTCATCAAAATTTAGAATCATGGTTGTTGAATTCCCCTCCACATATAGCTCTACTTGAGCGTCATTGAGTGTACGCCATTGGACATTTGCCCAAGAAGGCAACAACTCTATGAAACCTGATTCACCAAACCGAATATCAAAAGGATGCCCATTGTGGTAGTATGCCCAAGTGCTTCCCTCTATAGAGCCACCTTGACGTACGCCTTTATAGGAGGAAATTTGCCAAATGGTATCGTCTTCTCCAACGATACTAAGCACTCCATCTTGATTGATACTGATTGCCTTGCCTGTGCCGCCTTGTGGAAAGGGTTTCCAATTGACTGCATTGTGAAAGTAGATGACTTTGTCTGCACCAATTATCCAAGGAATACCAATTCCATCTACTGCAATATCTTCAGCCCCTTCTCCCATAAGCGTCCATGCGCCATTCTCTGCCCTATACACCGCACCATCCAAATCAATTATCCAAGGGTTTCCCCCTCTGTCCACCACAACTTTTGTACTAAACACATCCTGAGAATACAACTCCCAATAAGAACCACCATGAGAATACAGACCATTGTCTAAACGCACCATCCAAGGAGTCCCGTTTGTGTCGACAGCAATATCCAAAGCTGGACCACCAAATGATTGCCAGCCGCCAGCGTGAGTTCCCTTGTAGATAATATTGTCATGCAAACCAATCACCCAAGGCGTGCCATTCGCTTCCACTGCAATTGCCTTCGCCTGTATAGAATGCGGAAACATTTGCCAATTTGCGCCATCGTGGAAAGCCACTTCATTGTTTGGGTCAATAATCCAGGGGTGCCCATTTCCATCTACTGCAATGTCTTTTCCTGACCAGTTCAAATTAGTCCATTCATCCTGTATATTTGCATCTACAAATGTAGGCAGGGTATCTTGCGGGTGCTTATCATTGTTGTTGTCATTGTAATTGTCGTTTGGATTGACCAAATTAGGTGTTTCCTGTTTCTTTATTTCCGAAGAAATCCCCCAAATGGCATCCTCTCCATCCGTAATACAAAGACGACCGTTTCGATTGAGACTGATTGCTTTTCCTCCAGCTTGGGGAGAAAACAATTGCCAATCCATGCCGTCGTTGTAATACACCATATTGTCTGTACCAATCACCCAAGGCATTCCAAACCTGTCCACCGAAATATCTATGCCTGCACCTCCAATCGACATGCTCGTATCCATTCTATAGACCTGATTGTCCATACCAATAATCCAAGCCACACTGTTTCCGTCTGCTGCAATTCTTTTGCCCAAGACATCGGAATAGAATTGCCAAGAAAGTCCATCGTAATAGTGAATGGTATTGTCATGGCTAATTATCCAAGGGATTCCGTTTCCGTCTACTGCAATGTCCTGACCTGAAGCACCGCTAATTCTCTCCCAACCAAACTGTTGTGTTCCTTTGTAGATAAGCCCATCCTGTCCAACTACCCAAGGTGTACTCTCTCCATCTACTGCAATCGCTCTCGCCCTGATAGCATGAGGGAACATTTGCCAACTCTTACCATCATGAAAAGCAACTTCATTCTCTTGGTTAATTATCCAAGTATTTCCTTTCACATCCACCGCAACGTCTTTCCCCTCCCAATCCAAATAAGTCCATTCGTTTTGTGACTGTGGTGTTTCGATTGGAGACATTATGCCTTGATGGTTTTGACCATCATCGTAGGGCACATCATCGGAAA
This sequence comes from Chitinophagales bacterium, assembly GCA_045105835.1. Classification (GTDB taxonomy): domain Bacteria; phylum Bacteroidota; class Bacteroidia; order Chitinophagales; family UBA2359; genus JAUHXA01. The sequence continues at coordinate 265 of JBGCDY010000277.1, read as the reverse complement.
CAAAGTTGTTGTTTTGATTTCCTTGGTCGTTCAAATATTGTTCATAGGTAGCCGTTCCTGGTTCAATACTGCTGTTTGGAGTCGTGACCGTTGAGTAAGTACTGAGTTCGTACCTCGCACCACTGTTAAAATTAACCACCAAAATTTGTTGCCAAATAGCAATTTCCTCTCCTGATTGAAGCGTATAGTCCACCGAGCCTTCATTTTCTCCTCGTGAGCGATGCTTCTTGGTGTCCGAATACAAGTTGCTCATTTCATTAGAGGC
>JBGCDY010000276.1:0-2974 GCA_045105835.1 Chitinophagales bacterium | reverse complement strand
GGACTTCAAGGCTCGCTTGGTCATTTTCTTTGTTGGAATAATCTTCTTCAAACAAATTTTTGAAGTAGCCAACCTTCAATTTTGACAAATCGGCAATAGGTTTGTAATTGAAATCTGCTTCAAAAAGCGTTGGGTCATTTTTGTCCATTCCCCGAATCACTTCAAAAACCAAGGCGCAATCTTTGGCACTCCTGCAAATAGGTCCAACTTTATCCATGCTCCAACTCAATGCCATTGCCCCATGTCGGCTCACCCTTCCATAAGTGGGTCTCAAACCAGACACTCTACAACGGGTTGAAGGCGAAACAATCGAGCCATGTGTCTCTGTCCCAATCGCAAAAGCTACCAAACCAGCTGATGTTGCAGCCGCAGAACCCGCAGAAGAACCACTCGAACCCTGTTCCAAATTCCAAGGATTTTTGGTCGTGCCACCATACCAAACATCCCCCCAAGCCAATGCGCCCAAGGTGAGTTTCGCCACCAAAACGGCTCCCGCTTCCTCCAATTTTTGAACCACAGTAGCCGTAGCTTTGATTTCTTGCTCCTTGTAAGGTGTTGCGCCCCAAGTTGTTTTGAACCCTTCTACTGCCAACAAATCTTTTGCACCGTAAGGAATGCCATGCAAAGGGCCTCGGTATTTTCCTGCTTTGATTTCTGCATCTGCTTTGCGGGCTTGTTGTATTGCCAACTCTTCGGTAAGTGTAATGACACATTGAAGGGTGTCGCCATATTGTTTGAGTCTTTCGATATAAAGCCTGGTCAGTTCTTCTGAGGTGATTTTTTGATTTTTAATCAGCACCGCCAATTTGTGGACAGGATAAAATGCAAGGTCTTTTGTATTTTCGGGAAGCTCTACTTTTTCCTCCAAATTCCAGTCGATGGTTTCTTGCTTATTGGAGATTTCAAAACCCAATGGAATAGGATTGAATTGCAGTGCAGGGGGAATTTCATTTCCAATCGAATATTTGTGTAAGGCTTTGTAAGCTTGTAATTGTTCTTCCAAATCAGCTTGCATCGTATCTCTTTCGCTTTGGGTGAGGGAGAGGTCGAACAGTTTTTCGGTTTCGGAAGTATTGAAGGTATTGGAGTTTTCCATTTTTGGAGTGTTTGATTGACAACTAAATAGGAGTAAAATGCAGGTGAATAGGGTAGAGGTGATTTTGAAGTAAGTGAGTATCTGTGTTTTCATTTGCAGAAATATTTTTTTTGGAAACTCAATATAGGCAAAAACTCAAATTCAAGGCATAAATATAAACTCAAAAAATCTTTGATTTAGAGACTTGGAATTGTAGTAGAATTCAGTGCATAAATCATTTTAAGGTGAACGAAGGAATTAAAACACATAGAATTTTGAGTACCTTTACGGACTGCCAACAAAAGCAATAACCAATTTTTCTTTCCATGAGAATAGACATTATCACTGTATTACCAGAACTTTTAGAAAGCCCCTTCAATCATTCGATTATGAAGCGTGCACAAGAAAAAAAACTGCTGACTGTGCAATGCCACAATCTCAGGGATTACAGCACCTTCAATCAAAAGCAAGTGGATGATTATCAGTACGGTGGAGGCGCAGGAATGGTGATGATGATTGACCCGATTTTGAATTGTATCGAGGCATTGAAGGCAGAAAGAACATACGATGAGGTGATTTATCTAACCCCTGATGGTGAATTGTTTGAACAAAAAATGGCAAACCATTTATCGCTTTCCGAAAACCTAATTCTACTTTGTGGGCATTACAAGGGAATTGACGAAAGAATACGAGAACATCTGATTACCAAAGAAATATCTATTGGTAGCTATGTGCTTTCGGGCGGTGAATTGGCGGCTGCAATCGTAGTCGATGCGCTTGGCAGATTGATTCCTGGCGTATTGAACAATGAAACCTCTGCCTTGGAAGATTCCTTTCAAGATGACTTGCTTGCACCTCCTGTTTACACACGCCCTTCGGATTACAATGGCTGGAAAGTTCCAGATATTTTGCTTTCTGGTCATGAGGCCAAAATAAAAGAATGGCGAACAGATGAGGCATTGAAGCGAACCAAAGAACGTCGCCCAGATATATACAAAAAATGGAAGAATCACTAAGCGAAATTCAAATTCAAAAAACCTTTGATTTAGAGCTGGTTAAAACTTAAACTGGCTTGAATTATTTTGAAAGCTTGCAGGCAAATACATTAAATTTCGAGAATCACTAATTTAATATTTTTGCCTGAAAAGAGGCAGTAGTATGGTAATTACAAATTTTTATAAAATATATTAACTACACTTTTTTCTTACAAGTCGATAATAGTCAGGTGAATTAAACGAAAAACAAACCTTGATGTAACTATTTATAGTTCATTATTTTACCTACAACAAAATGGCAAACAAACTTAAATAAAACTGAAAAAAAATAGTAGCTTTGGTCAATTTTTTTTCGCATTCGTAATGAAAGAGAACACACAATAAAATATTTAATCAATCAATAGTCAATATGTCTGAATTAAAGAACATTTTAAGCCCTGATTCCTTGGAATTCATGGAGAAATATCTCAATACTTCCTCTCCTACAGGCTTCGAACAGAAAGGTCAAAAAGTATGGTTGAACTACATCAAACCTTATATTGATGAATACCACGTTGATAACTATGGTACTGTGTATGGTGTAATCAATCCAGGGCAAGATTATAAGGTAGTTATTGAAGCACATGCAGACGAAATTGCTTGGTTTGTGAATCATGTCACAAGTGACGGTTTCATTTATGTGATTAGAAATGGTGGCTCTGATGCTTTGCTTGCTCCTTCAAAACGGGTGAATATCTACACAAGAGATGGTAAGGTAATTAAGGGCGTATTTGGCTGGCCTGCAATACACTTGCGTCATGGTGAGGATGGAAAAAAGACTCCGAAAATTGACAATATTTTTATTGATGTCGGATGCAGTTCTAAAGAGGAAGTAGAAGCATTGGGAATTCATGTTGGTTGTGTG
>JBGCDY010000275.1:0-2961 GCA_045105835.1 Chitinophagales bacterium | reverse complement strand
TTTCTAATGGAGTGGTGGAAGGCAAAAATAATTTATTGAGGACTATAAAGAGAGTTACTTTTAATATGACAAATTTTGAGCATTTCAAAACCAGAGTCAAAGTCTGGAGTTCATAGAATCACAAAAATTGTCAAAGAACCTTAATTATTTATGACTTATTGCACTACGCAAATTTTAGGAAGGTATTTTTTCTTTTAGGAAGGCAAAAATTTTTAGCATAGCTGGGCTATGGTCAAAATTTTTAACGTATCTAAAAGGAAAAAGAATGAGTAAAATGCGTAGGCTATTATTTGCTAAATCCCTTAAGTCAAAAACTTAAATGAGGAAAAGTAAATGGTGAACCTGTCAGGGTACTTTTCAGTCTTCCCATTCGTTTTCGATTGGACAAGCCGCAGAGAAAGAAAAGAAGAAATAGAAAATGAACGAATTATTCTTCTGATAAACAAATCATTGCATCCTTTCATTTATTGAAGTAATAGTTTTATTTCTCATTCTTTCAAAAAAAATGCGCTAAGAATTGAACCCACTTCAAAGGAGCGTGTAAACCCCTATGATATTTGCCAATAAGACACGGAAATCTTCATGATGTTTTTTAAAAACAAATACAAAAAAGCAAACGACGAAAAATTAATGCAATGGATTTGCTCAGGCGACTCCAAAGCATTCGACACACTGTATGAAAGATACAGCAAGCGGATGCTGCACTACTTTTACCGAATGCTGGGAAAAAACGAAGAAAAGTCGCAGGACTTCCTGCAAGACCTTTTTTTGAAAGTGGTCGAAAAACCACATCTTTTTGACGATAAACGCCGTTTTTCGACTTGGATATTCACCCTTGCCGCCAATATGTGCAAGAATGAATACCGTCGCTTGGAGGTGCGTAGGAATGGCAGCACCTATATTGGTGACTTCAATGCCACAGCCGACGACATCGTACTTCCAAGAATCGACAAACAAATGGATTGCAAGGCATTCGAGACGCTTCTCTATGAGGAGTTGTCTCAAATGAATGACACCAAACAAACCACCTTTCTGCTAAGGTATCAAGAGCATTTCTCCATCAGAGAAATCAGTGAGACCATGAATTGCTCGGAAGGAACAGTAAAATCAAGGCTTTTTTACATCACCAAATGCCTTGCCCAAAAACTGGAGGTGTACAATCCATCTTACCAACATTAAAAAATACGGACATGAATCATAAAAGAACCATACTCGATATAGAACCTTTATTGAAGGGCAAAACCTTTGAAGAATTGGATGCTGGTGAGCGAGCTTTTTTGATAGAGCATTTGGGTAGTGAATCCCAAATCAAGCATTACCAAACCATGCTGCAATGCTATTCAAAAGCAGTGGTCATTACTCCTGACCTATGCCCCAACCCTGCTATTCAAAACCGCCTTAGAAACAAACTGAAAACTCAATCTGTGGTTAAAAATGGCTTGGAAACCTTTTTTGTAGCCATCGGTAGTCTTTTTGCAGTACGTTCTCCGATTAGTTCAGGCATTGCAGTAGCCATGTTAACTTTGACCTTTTGGTTTAACTGCAATATGGAACAGAGTTTTTACAATACTTTTGAAGAACGACAAGACAGTATTGCCATTATGGCGATGATGCCAGACACCGCTATTTATAACCACAGCAGTGAGGAGCAAGCAAGTCGAGAAGACTCCAATACAATGATTGTCATGCCCAAAACCTTCAATCACACCATGTTGTCAGACAGTTTTTCTATAAGAGGCATATTGAGACAATAATTTTTCACGAAAAAAAACTTTCCCAAAAGCATAAAATGAAACAGCCCGTTCAAGTAAAATCTTGAACGGGCTGTCTTATTTTATTTCCGCTTCAATGGCTGACAATATCAACTAAGGAACGCTAATCAAATTTAAAATCATCGTCATCAAAATCCATATCATCAAGATTCATTCCATCGAGGTCAAAATCATCATCGCCAAAATCCATATTGTCTAAGTCCATTCCATCAAGGTCGAAGTCATCGTCTCCAAAATCCATATCCCCCTCATCAAAATCCATATTCTCCAAATCACTCAAATCTTCATCTCCCGCACCAAAGTCAAAATCGAAATCCTCCTCCTCAATACGTTCAACTATCTCCGTCTTAGGCTCAGGAGCAGGTTTCGGCTTCTCTTTTTCCTCTTTTTGGGGTTTTTCAGGCAGTACTTCCTTCTCTTTTTCCTTCTTACCTCCAATTCCTTCTTCCGAAAGTTTACCCCCATCTTCAATTCCATCACGGAACAAATCCTCATCGCTTGTATTTAACTTTCTACTTCCTGCCTCTTCAAACAAATCCAATTGACGTGTTCCTTCCTTCTCATTCTGCAACTTGCGACTCACCTCATCCTCTTCCTCGTCTTCATATTCAAACATGTCATCATCGTCCATGCCTAAATCCATGTCGTCAAAGTCCATCCCATCGAGGTCCATATCATCATCAAATCCTTGATTTTGAGTCTGTGCTTTTTCTTCAAACAATTCTGACAACTCTGGCGGCAACACTTCCTCACGTTTAGGTTCAGGCAATGCGGAAGGACGACCACCTTTCTCCATTTTTTTGGCAATCATGTACATCACCAAAATAATCTTTTCAAACCGTCGTCTCTTAAAACCTGCATTCAACACCGTCTGCTCTGTATAGCTAAACTTTCCATTGCTAAACTCCAAATAACTATCTCTCGACAAAATACCTTCACTCAAAATCTCCCGCACTCCACCATCCAACAAATTACCAATATACTCCAAATCATCACTACTCACCTCAAATTTCCTATCAAAGGATTTATCCTCTGTCACCTTGCTCTTATTGTAAAAAAACTTGGTAAACCGCTTACCCAAAGCCTCTGGGCGAATAGAAAAAGTGCGTCCACCAAAAGGGGCATCCACACTAATCGTTGTGAAAGGCACCTCTCTGCTACTCTCCGCAACAGCTTCTGTAGTGGTATA
>JBGCDY010000274.1:0-8845 GCA_045105835.1 Chitinophagales bacterium | reverse complement strand
TAAGTAGTTAATATGTAGACTAATAACATTTTTTTAAAGGACTCTACCTGAAAAGGTACCCGATACCTTTTCAGATAGAGTTCAGCATTTCTTCATCTTCAAAAAATAGATTCATGAAACAGTTCACAATCACCTTATTTCTAGTCTTGAGTACCACACTTCTATTTGCAGAAAACAATACTTGCAAAGATTTACTACAAGCCATTAGAGACCAAAATATCTCACAGGTCAAACAGCTTTTGAAAAAACAGAATCCCAACTGTTCTTATCGGGGAGCAAAAGAGCCTCGCTCTCCCTTGGGCGTAGCGGCATATGTGGGAAATGTAGAACTGGGGCAATTGCTTTTGGACAATGGAGCAAAAGTTAGCTATTTGGGCAGTGGAGATGCAAGCGCATTGATGATTGCAGCAGGAAGGGGGCATTTACCTTTTGTACAATTATTGGTAGAAAAGGGGGCAAAAGTCAACCGCAAAGTAGCAGGAGATGGCACACCACTCATTGCGGCTGCGCGCTCCTGCCAATTGGAGGTCGTTCAGTATTTATTGCAGAAAGGAGCTACCGTGAATACAACGGTGAAAGGTGAACCTTCTCCATTGATGGGGGCTGTTGCTGCAAATAGTTATGAAATCGTCCGACTGTTATTAGAAAAAGGAGCAAAACCAAACCTGGCGGTAGATGGCGACGGTACACCTATGACCATTGCAGGTAGCATGGACAATGTTGATATTATCAAACTCCTATTGAAGCATGGAGCAAAAGTCAATCAGAATGTTGATGGAGATGGAACGCCTTTGATAAGGGCTGCAAAAGGCGGAAACTTGGCAATGGTTGTGGCTTTGGTGGACAAAGGTGCAGAGGTGAACCAAAGCAGCAGTGGGGATGGAAATCCATTGATTCAAGCAGCAAAACAAGGGCATTTGTCTATTGTCCAGTATTTGGTGGAGAATGGAGCAGAAATCAATGCACATGTATTGGGTGATGAAACGCCCTTGATTGGAGCGGCATGGAATGGTCATTTGGAAGTGGTGCAGTATATCGTCAAACAAGGGGCGGATGTGAACAAGACTGTTCGGGATGGTTATACCTTGCTATCCGAAAAACGCAATGCTTTGAAAATGGCACGACGTGGTGGACATCAAAAAGTAGTGGATTATTTGTTGAATGTCGGGGCAGAGGAGGAAGCGAATTAAATCAATAACGAGGGGTTTAAAACCCCTCGCTATTGATGAGGTGATGGATTGAATAATTAGAAATTATGAAAAGACAAATCCGAAATGCAACAATTTTACTCCTTCCATTCTTGATAATGATACTCACCAATGAATGGGTCAGACCTGGAATAAAGGAAACACCTACCACTGTCAACGGAGTCACTGCAATCAATTCCGCTATCCAAACCCCTTCAAAATGCTCTTGGATATGCCACAACAACACAAGCTACTGCAAAAAACACCATGTCAAATTTCTGGACAGCTACTTTGAATATACCGACCCGATTTATTGGGGAGCTATCAATGGCTTGAAATCCACAGGCAATTATGGTTTGGCAAATATTGCACTTTTTGTAGTTGTATTGCCCTTGTGGATGTTTGTTTTGTTGGTCAAATCCACTGATTTACAATCAGAAATCAACAATATTCAATCAAAGTCAAAAACGGATAGTAAATGAGTTATTTCTTTGAATGGATGAGAATCTTGTATGTCTATTGCACAGACTTCATCATTAACCTTGCAAACCTAACAGATTGGTCTTACTACGAAATGAATGCAATCATTTTCTGCTTCATTTATCCTTTACTTACGGTTGGGTTTCCTGTGCTGTATTGGGTGCAGCGTAAGAGGCTGAAAAATATGCAAACTACTCATTCTTCAAAACCACAAAATCCTCCAAACCATAAATTCTTGTAAACGCTTTACTCTATCCGCCTCACCAATTCCGTTCTCCGATTCATCGAACGCCCCAAATCACTTTCATTCGTAGCACGAGGAGCCAAAAATGCCACCCCATCGGAAATCAATCTTTTGGAGTCAATGCCATAGTTTTGTGTCAAAGCATCAACCACAGCTTTTGCTCGGTCTTTTGAAAGTTGAAGATTGTAGGACAAAGTGCCTGTCATATCGGTGTGTCCAACCACAAAAAGCGAAATGTTAGGACTGGCTTTGAGGTAATTAGCAATTTCATCCAAAGAAGCCTTGGATTCAGGTTTGATAGAGCTGCTATTGAAGTCAAAGGTGATGCCATATATTGCCACACTTCCTCTGTCCTCTATTTCCTTGCGGATATAGTTGGCATCCGCAAAAACATGCCCCACATCAGCAGCCTGTTCTTCAATCACATCCACATGCACAACAACCTTTTGATTGCTATGTCTTTCGCCATAAATCGCTACATAAGTAGTGCCATCTGCTCGACCTACCTTTCCGATAATCGCAAAAGTACCCCCAGAACTGCTCGTTCCTGCAAATAGCAAATTGGCGGCTGCCCTTTGCGGAAAAGCGTTTGCCCCCAACGCCAAACCAATCCACTGACTTCCTCCAACATCTTTTTTTACATTTGCTTGAGGAAACGAACCTTTGGCGACAATCGAAATACCCGCTTTTTGAAGAGCCAATGAATAATCTCGATAGACCTCACCAATCGACAAGTTTTCTGCAAGTTTGTCTATCAAGTAAGTAATCCGAGTCAGCTGACCTTCAATGTTTTTCTTTTCTTCGATATGGCGATAGCCCGTTACAGGTCCTGTTGCGAGGCTATATTCTCTAAATTTGACGGTTTCGTAGTAGCTGATATAGGATGCTGGGTAGCGAGTCAATAAGGGGTGGTCTTCACTGCCTTCTACGTCAGTTGGGGCATGGGAAAAGGAGCAAACAAATAATAGGCATACAAAAAAGAAAGATGCTTTCATGTGTAATGAATTAAGGTTTGGGAATGATATGATAATGTGAAAAAAAGGAGGATTGCTTGTCTATGTTTGCGAAAATAAAGGGGAATCGTAGGAACTGCAAACAAAAAAAATGAAAATGTAGGAGTTCAAGGAGATCGGAAGAATGACCTACTATCAGGATAGAAAATAAGGAGAATGAATTTTTTCCAAGTAATTTTGAGACAGAGGTAAAGAGGTTTGAGTTATTAAAATTCGACTTCAAAAATTATGAAAATATTTACCTTTGTACAAGTAAGCAGCTTCTCAAACAGTTCAATTGATACAGTGCATTATTGGGGATCATTTAATACGTCTACTAAAATCAAAAAATCGTTTATTGAAGTATGAATATTGACCAAATTGAATTAACAAAATTGACTTTAGGTGACCTTGAAGAACTCAAACAAATAAGTAGGAAAACGTTTTCTGATGCTTTCTCTTCTCAAAACAGCAAAGAGGATATACTTTTGTACCTGAATTCTGCTTTTAACGATGAAAAATTGACCATCGAACTAAAAGAAGAGCAGTCAAAATTCTATCTGGCAAGATACAAGGAGGAGGCTACAGGGTATTTCAAAATCAACTTTGGCTCGGCTCAAACAGACATAAATGACGAAGATGCAATGGAATTGGAACGAATCTATTTGCTTCACCAATTTCAAGGTAAAGGCATCGGTAAAAAGTTATTGAAGCAAGCAATAAACATCGCCAAGAAGTGCGAAATGAAATATCTATGGTTGGGCGTATGGGAAGAAAATGAACAGGCGATTCAGTTTTACAAAAGGAATGGCTTTGAGGTTTTTAATTCTCATACCTTCAAAGTAGGAAACGATATTCAGGTAGATCACTTGATGAAACTGATTCTGTAAAAAATCAGTTTCATCAATTTTGCAAGGTACAAAACAGCAAAAATCCATTTTCATTTGAGGATTTTATTTACCTTAATGGTTCATTACAAATATACAAATTCCGATGCAAAGAACCCAAGTCTCCACCACCACCCTACAATTTCTTACCGACCTCTCCGAAAACAACAATCGAGAATGGTTTGCAGAAAACAAAAAACGTTTTGAAGCTGCAAAAGCCAATATGAAAGTCTTTGGAGAAAGGCTTTTGGAGGAAATGCAACAGCACGACAAAATCGAGAAAATAAAACTCTACCGCATTTACCGTGATGTGCGATTCTCCAAAGACAAAACGCCTTACAAGAACTCCTTGAGTGGTAGCTTTACCCGTGCCTCCAAATGGTTGAGAGGAGGTTATTACTTCCATGTTGAACCCAACAATTCCTTTATTGGTGGCGGTTTTTGGGGACCCAATTCAGCAGATTTGAAGCGGCTAAGGCAAGAATTTGTAGCTGATCCAGAATCTCTCAGAGCTATTATTCACTCCAAAGACTTCCAAAAAGCATTTGGTACTTTGGAGGGCAACCAATTAAAGACTGCGCCAAGAGGTTATGCCAAAGACCATCCTTCCGTTGACCTCCTGCGATACAAACAGTTCTTGGTTTCCCAAACATTTACTGACAAAGAAGTGCTTTCTCCTGATTTTGCATTGCAGTTATCAGAAGGATTCAAAGCCATGCGACCATTTTTTGATTACATGAGTGAGGTCTTGACGACAGACGAAAATGGTGTACCGATTTTCTAAAATTGCGGATTAATTGAAGAGATAAATGCAAGTGATTGGAATGATTTACCGATAAGGAAATCAACCCGAAGCACACCATTTGTCGTAAACAAATGAAGATGAAGGAGAAATCCCCAAGCTGGTCAAGCCAGTTTGGGGATTTTTTTTTAGAGAAATTAAATGAGATAAGAAATTGGTAATGAATTAATCATGTGTGAAATATTTTTTTTTATTTTAAATAAATAAAATTACCTGCTAACCTTTCTTCAAAAAGTGACACCCTATTATTGAAGCCCAGCTTTATTTTTTCTTCACTCAAATTTTTTCAAAAACAAGAGACAATGAAAAACATGAGATATTTAATTTTAGCATTTTTAATGATAACAGCCTTTTTTCCTCTTAATTTAGTTTCGGTAGAAGCCCAAATTGCGTTCACTGTAAAAACTACCGAAGATGGATTGGGACACAATAGGGTGAGGTCGATATTCGTCGATGAATCAATCGTATATCTGGGAACAGATGGAGGGGTTTCTATCTCGACAGATGGAGGAGCAACCTTCACCAATCGAACTACTGCAGATGGATTACCCAGCAATGTGGTATATAGTGTCTTTGGTAATGGAACGGATGTGTATGCTGGTACAACTAAAGGGTTTGCTATTTCAACAGATGGGGGAACAACATTCACCAGCCAAACTACCATAGATGGATTAGGAGATATTGTAATAAATGATATCTATGTAGTTGAGGGAACAACATGTGGGAATACCATCTATGCTGCAACGAATGGCAATGGTTTGGGGGTTTCAACAGATGGAGGACAAACGTTTACAACTAAGACAACTGCAGATGGGCTGGGTATGGATAATGTTCAAAAGGTGATAGTCATAGGAGATAATTGGTATGTGGGAACAAATGAAGGGATGTCCATTTCTAAAGATGGAGGAGTAACTTTTGTAAATGTGGTGACAGCAACTGGACAACCATTTCATAGGCTCATTCGGAGTGTCTTTATTGATGGATCAACGATTTATGCAGGAACGAATTTTGGAGGGATGTCTGTTTCCACAGATGAAGGAATAACATATACCAACAAAACGACTGCAGATGGATTGGCATCCAATGCTATTTATGGAATTTATAAAAATGGAAACAATATGTATACCGCCGCTAGTCAAGGTACTCATGGTTTCTCTACTTCTACAGATGGAGGAAACTCATTTGATAGGCATACTACACCACATGAGAAAACGAGAGATTTATTTGTTAGTGGTAAAACCATCTACTTAGCAACAGATGCAGGATTGGCTATGTATGAAGATTCGAATTTACCTTCAACAGCACGCTCGATGCCTGCTGTTCCATCTTCTTCCTTGGGCATTTCTGAAATCACTGTTGATGAGATGACTATCGGTAGAGATTTTGGCTTTATGACTACAGGTGCTAGTATGACCAAAACTTATACGATTACGAATGATGGAACGGGTGACTTAGAAGTGAGTAGTATAAGCAGTAGCAATCCTGATTTTGCAATTGTTGGTTTTACAAGTGGTAGCATTACCTCTAATAATAATGCTTCCTTTGATGTTGTATTGACTCCTTCTGCTATGGGAGGTCTAAATAGCACTATTTCTATCAACAGCAATGACTGCGATGAATCCAATTATTCCTTTCAAGTCAATGGAAGTAGATATGGCGAATCATTGAATTTTCAGGCTGATGATGATTATATTACTACCAATGATGATGTGGACATCACAAACCAATCTTTTACGATTGAATTTTGGTCAAAGAGGCATTCTGCTGATAATAATGATTATATCATTGCACAAGGAACAAGTGGTGATAATGGGCAGTTGCATATTGGTTATCGTCCTTCTAATGAATTTACATTTGCGTTTCATGGAAATGACTTGAACGTACCGACTACTTATTCTGACAGTGAATGGCATCACTGGGCTTGTGTCTATGAGCAAGGTGTGACAGGAACAGATCGTTATATATATCGAGACGGTGTTTTGGTGGCAAGTGACAATTCTTCTACAGATTATTCTGGAACAGGATCCTTGTACATTGGTAAGACTTCTTGGAATCCAAATTCTTTTTATGGATTTGAAGGGATATTGGATGAGTTGAGAGTTTGGAATTATGCACGTTCAGCCATCGAAATCAATGACAATATCAGTTGTGGATTGGAAGGGACAGAATCAGGATTGCTTCTGTATTATCCATTTAACCAAGGAATTGCAGATGGAAATAATGGTACCGAAACAACTGTAATAGATGAAAGTGGTAATTCAAATGACGGAACTATGGAGGGATTCTCTTTATACCCAGAATCTGACTACTCCAATTGGACTTTCCCTGGAAAGGTAATTCCTGTAAACATATCTTTTGATACCGATAATGCGACACAATCAACCACTGCAACAGGAATGTACCTTTACAATGTAGATGTTTGTGGAGACCTAACAGGTTTTACGAATAACTTTACTTCATCTGGAGGGTTTGCCTCTTTTCAACTCTATCCTTCTTCTAATTCAAACTGCCAGCAAGTACAAATTACTTATGCAGGAGGAGTTGAATGGGCATTTACTGCAAGTTCTGCAAATGGATGTGATGCAATAATAAGTGATGATGATGTAGTAGCTGTTGGAGGTGCACCATTGTTGGTCTTTGGTGGGTTCACTGTTACACCTGAAACCTGTCCAAATGATTTAGATGGAGCTTTAGACATCTCAGTAACAGGAGGAGATACAAGCTGTGGAGATTATATTTTCAGTTGGACGGGATCTAACGGTTTTACTTCAACAAGTCAAAACCTAACAGGAATTGCATCTGGATATTACGATGTGACGATAACAGATTGTGCAGGAACAAGTATTGAGGACGACATTTATGTAAACAGAACAAATTCAGGAAATGGTCGTCGTGGCGGTCGTGGCGGATGCAAAACAGCATTAGAACAACTGGTATTGGATTTCCGATTGCAGCCGAATCCAGCCAAAGATTTTGTACAGATTTCCTTTGAAGTAGAAGAAGGTATCCAAGACTTCAATATCAGCTTGATAGATTTGGCAGGTAGAACCTTACAAGAAACAAGCATTGAAGGAGATGGAATGGTGAGTTTGGATATTAGCGAAGTACCAAATGGTATGTACATTGTCCAACTTCAATCAAATAACCAGGTGATTCGCCAAGAAAAACTAGTGGTTGTGAAATAAATGGCTTGTAAACATTAATAACAATAAAAACTCTCAAATTGGCTTGTCCATTTTGGGAGTTTTTGTTTTAGTCGTTATCAGAAAATATTTGCCTCGAAGCTAAAACTTGTTTTTCTACAACTGTATTTGAGTTTGAGTTTGAGTTTGAGTTTGAGTTTGAGTTTGAGTTTTGCTGCTTGTAGGAAGTTGCTATGAAAAGAAAAAGCCCTGAAAGCAAAATGCTGACAGGGCTAAACTGATAAAAACCAATTTCTAAAATGACATTACTATCTTCTAAGGATTTCTTTATTTAGCAGGAACCAATACTTTGTCGATTGCATGAACAACTCCATTCGTAGATTGAACATCCGCAATGATAACATTTACATCTCCATTGATAACCACGCCATTGCTGACATCAATACTCAAAGAAGCTTCTGTATTCAAAGTAGGTACTGTTCCAGAACTCAAACCTGTAGATACATTGTTGCCACTTACTACATGGTACTGCAAAATAGGTAGTAAATCAGCCGCAGTCAAATCATCCAAACTTGTGACACTCAAATCAACCAACAATTGATCGAAAGCATCATTGGTTGGTGCAAATACGGTGAAAGGACCTGTTGAGCTCAAAGCATCCACCAAATTGGCTTTTACAACAGCAGCTACCAAAGTACTGAAAGCAGGGTTGTTAATGGCAGTACTAACTACACTTGGAGGCAACAATACTTTGTCAATGATGTGAATTACTCCATTGTTTGCTTCAACATCCGCAGTAGTTACTGTTGTGCTAGTGTTTAAACTTACTCCTGAATCTGTATTGACCAATAAGCTTACTTTTGTACTATTTGGACCATCACTTAAAGTGGGTACATATCCATTGCTCAAAGCACCTGAACGTACATCTCCACTTACTACGTGGTACAACAAGATTGGAGTCAATTGTTCTGCACTCAATTCATCCAAACTACTTACTCCTAAGTCACTCAATAAAGCTGCAAAGGCATCATTTGTTGGAGCAAAAACCGTAAAAGGACCATCCCCTGCCAATGTTCCTGCAAGGTTGGCTTTGGTCAATGCGGCTACAAG
>JBGCDY010000273.1:0-7284 GCA_045105835.1 Chitinophagales bacterium | reverse complement strand
ACCAAAAAGAAAAAGGGCAAACCCAATTGATTTTAGGTTTGCCCTTGCAGCATTGACAATGGTTCATTGTTTAGTTATGAGTTGTACTCAATTCCCTCCAATTCTTATCAGCCGTTTTGACCAATTGTTCGGATGATTAATTCAGAAATTTCAGCAGCCCGTTTATAAACCAATATATGACTTCCCTCGTCAATTACAAAATCTGGTTTGTGGACTAATTGAATCGGAAAGGTCTTGTCATTAGTACCGTGAATTTGTATCAGTTTTGTAGCCCTTGGAATATTGGGCTCTTGCCACGAAGACAACTCTCTCAAAGCCCATTGCAGGTATTTATTTGTTTGCTTTCCGACCATACTTTTGAAAAGCTCTTTTTCTTTTATTGTCTGAAAACCATGACTTTTACCCCAAAACTTGACCGTTTTAATGCTCCTCTCTTTGGTAAAGAGTTTGTCCAAATGGAATGGTCTAACCATTTTAAAAGACAAGGGCATTTCTTTACGAGATTTGATGCTCGAAATCAGTATGATTCTATCTATTTTCCGAACACTCGCAATTTCCTGCGCTACAATTCCTCCTAAAGAATGTCCAATAAGTGTTATTTCCTCATCCGTATTTTCAACTTGCCGAAAGATTCGTTTTGAGTATTCGTGAATCTTTTCATTTGGTTCTGGTTCAATCCAATTTATATACGCTGTATCAAAAACGGATAAATCCAGGTTTTCAAAAATCTGATGATTGTAACCTAATCCTGGAATTAAAAATACTTTCATGAGGTTTTCTTTTAGTGGTGACGAAGGAATGCGGAAGAAATAAATTTACAGCCTTCCTAAGGCTTGGTTAAGTGTGGATTCGTCAATTCTGGATAATTCTTCTGCCTATGTAATAAGAAAAAAATAACTTGAACATCTTAATTCCCCTTTTGAAAGGGGTTGGGGTATGTTAGCTAAAAAATCGTTCAGGTTATTTTTTTACCGTTACTATGACTTCAATCGTTTTTCCGAGTGCAAAAACAAAAAATGCTATCATTCCTGAAAAAATAAACCCTGTTATAAACGAGAAATTTCTTCCAGTGTCATTTATCAAGTATTGCATTGCTGCTTTTTGTTCATTCGTTCTTTCTTCTTCGCCAAAGAGTCCATCACCATCTAAGTCAAATGTATTCAGATTCCATTGAGCATAAATATCAGAATAAGTTGCCACACCAACAGTAAGCAAATAGAGTACAAAGAAAACGGTTAGGCTTATCCAAACCCATTGCCATTTTCCATTTCTAAACAATTGCTTCCTCTTTTTGAAGAATATGCCTAAAATCAGCATCGAAATTAATATTGGAATGATTAAGTGAAAAGGCAAATTTATTTCATTCATAATTACCCTTGATTTGGTCTAAACAGACAATGAAAATTCATGAAAAATCAGTATTCATTCCTCCAAAAATAACAAATTCCCCAATATTATACGCCATAGTTTCTACAAGTATCTTGAAAAAATAACTGCTGTCATTACAGCTTTGAGCTAGTTCCCATGAAGCTTATTCTCCTTCTTCAATCACCTCCAATGCCTTCTCCAAAACCACATCTCTACCTTCCAATGTATCCTCCCAAGTAGGCGAAATCTCCCTATCAGGCATTGTCCCCCTTCCAAAATTCACCCCATTATCAACCGCATTGACATACTTCAACAAAGGCACAAAAATCGAAATTCCACATTTCAAAGGCTCTTCTGGAATCAAACCACTTGTATTCCCTTGATAGCCACCACCCGTTTCACCTCCAATAAAAACCGCCTTCTTATTGTGCTTCAATATGGCAGCTACATCCGCACAAGAAGACATACACAAGCCATCAATCAACACAATCACTTGTCCATCAAAGGCATGTTTTGCAGGTTTTTGAGTTTGGTAGAAATCGAATTCTCTTGTAAACCAAGCCGATTTTCGCCACAACCAAATACTGTCCTGTTGTTTGGGTTTGCTGTAAAATAAACGGGCAATACCTTTGATGTCCTTAGCCATAAGTTCCGCCACTTCAATCCTGTCCCAATACCGAAAAGGTGCATCGAAAAAATAGGAGGCGAAATCTGCTGCATTCGAGTCTGAACCACCCGTATTTCCCCGCAAATCCACAATCAAGTTTTGAATGTTTTGTTTTTGGATTTGTCGGAAGTAGTTTTTTATTTCCTTCTTCATTTTTTGTCCCTGTCCTCTGTGGTAAGATTTGGCAAAAGAGGCAATTTGGAGAATAGCCGTTTCCGAGTCTATTTTCAGGCTCAAAGGTTTGTTCACCACCTCGTCGAAAGTCGGAAAAACATCCGCCAAAACGCCCGCTACCTCCAATGTTTGAACCTCACCCTCTGGCGTTTTCACTTCCACCACAAATGCCGTTGTATCCTCCAACACGTTCCGATACCAAAGCGGAAACCGATGTTGCAATAAGAGCAATTTTCCCGATTGAATATGCCCATCCATGGGAACATTCCGTACCAAATCGTCTCGTATAGCCGCTATATCCCTACCATTGATTCGGAGAATTTCCATGCCCACTTGTAGTATTGACTCGGCATCAAAAGTCTTGGAAATATAGGTCTTGTCTCCTTCAAAAAACGGCAAAAAGGGAGCGCAATTGGGTAATTCATTCAACTTTGCTTCTTCTTCCTCCAATAGGGTAACAGAAGTGTGCAAACAACCAATCTCTGCAATCAAGGGCTTCATCAAGCGATATACCTCCAATGGAGTCATGGGAGCATTGATTTGCGCCAAAACCGAATCAATTTTGGGGTCAATTTCCTCGGGATTTTGGTAGCGGTAAAAGCCAGGGTGTTTGGTTTGGAGTTCAGTAAAAAGATAGCGCAGTTCGTTACGGATAGAATCGGGGTGAGTCGTTTGAGCGCAGATTTGAAGACTGATAAGGAGTAGAAAGAGTGTTTTTGTCATGTTATAGGGTTGTTTGGGATAAGAACTGCAATTGAAGGAAATGGGTTGCTTTGTAGAGATTTTTTTGACCTTACAAAAGAGTGATTTTGATGAAAATCAAATAAGACTACAGTAGTCTTTGCATCTTTCACGGAATTTGCTAAACAATCTCCACAATGTAAATTTTCCTCCTTTGCAACCCAATTGCACAAAAAACACCATATCTTTGCGCCCATACTTGATAATCAAAGTGATTCCATTCTATCAGTGAAAATTTTATCCATCATATTGTCCCTATTTTTTCTCACACTATCGGTGCTACCTTGCACGGATGCACATTCCTGTGAGAGCGACAATGACATGGAATCACATTTGCAGCACGACCATTCAGAAGACGAGCAAGACGATTGCCCGCCATTCTGTTTGTGTATTTGTTGTGGAATCACCTTCACGACCGAAAACCTCGAAGTAAGTTGTGAAACTGCACCATCTGTGCAAAATCAGGCGTACAAATCTCGTTATTCCTTCAATTACGCCTTCTCTTTCACTTCCAGTGTTTGGCATCCGCCAAGCCTTTAATCAAACATTTTTTGTGGGATAAGTCTGTTTAGTAGTGATTGGTGACTGGTGATTAGTGACTTGTAATTAGCACTTAGTTAATTAGTATATCTAATTCAGAAAAATACTTATTGCAGTTCACAAGAAGCTGAAAAACTCTCTATTATTGAACAGAACCTTATTACTAAGTACAGTGTTTCAAAAATTTCTTAACAGTTGTCCATGACCAAAAGTGTCAAATTCCTCCCCCTAAATCCCCCTCCAAAGGGGGACACACACGTCATTTTCCCCCTTTGGAGGGGGCAAGGGGGAGGAACACGTAAGTATAGAAAATATCAATTTACTTTTGAAACAATGCACTAAGTAACGCTCAAAAAATAAGTTCCGCATTTGAAATTTTCAAATGCCTGAATAAGAAGTAGCATTTTAATTCTTATTTTAATTTTAATTCGTTACTAATCAGCTAACCAATCACGAGTTACCAGTCACCAATCCCCTAATCACTAAAAGAAAAATATGTTTGATAGAATCATTGTTTATTCGATTCAGAATAAACTGGTAATCGGACTGATGGTAGCCGCCCTCATTGCGTGGGGACTCTACTCCATACAGCAACTACCCATAGATGCAGTTCCCGATATCACCAACAATCAAGTGCAAGTCATGACGACTTCGCCCTCTTTGGCGACCCAAGAAATAGAACAATTCATCACCACACCCATAGAATTATCCCTCCAAAACATTCAGCAATTGGAGGAAATACGCTCCATTTCTCGATTTGGATTGTCGGTAGTGACAGTGGTGTTTGAAGAAGAAATGGACATTTACCTCGCTCGGCAATTGGTCAGCGAACACCTCAAACAAGCCCAAGAAAACATTCCAGAAGGTTTGGGAACACCCGAATTGGCTCCGATTTCTACAGGCTTGGGCGAAATCTACCAGTACGTAGTTCGACCCGAAAAAGGCTACGAAGACCAATATTCACCTACCAACTTGCGGAGCATCCAAGATTGGATTATCAAGCGGCAATTGTCGGGTATTGATGGAGTTGTGGAGGTCAATACTTTGGGAGGATATTTGAAGCAATACGAAGTGGCGGTCAAACCCAGTTTGCTCAAATCCATGAATATCAGCATTTCAGATGTGTACCACGCCCTTCAAAACAGCAATGAAAATACGGGTGGAGCATACATCGAAAAAAATCCCAACACCTATTATATCCGTACCAACGGACTCACAAAATCCCTCACCGACATCGAAAACATCGTAGTAGATGTCAGAGCAGGGCGTTCCATTTTGGTCAAAGATGTCGCCACTGTTCAGTTCGGCAAAGCTCCACGATATGGCGCATTGACCCGTGATGGAGAGGAAGTCGTAGGAGCGACGGTGATGATGCTCAAGGGCGAAAACTCCGCAGCCGTCACCGAGCGCATCAAAAAACGAGTGGTCCAAATCCAAAAATCACTGCCCGAAGGTGTGGTCATAGAACCCTATTTGGTGCGAGACAAATTGGTTTCCACCGCCATCGGAACAGTCAAAACCAACCTCATTGAAGGGGGCTTGATAGTTATTTTCATCTTGGTATTGCTGCTCGGCAATTGGCGGGCGGGTTTGATTGTCGCTTCGGTGATTCCACTGGCGATGTTGTTTGCCGTTTCGATGATGAACGTATTGGGCATTTCTGCCAATTTGATGAGCTTGGGAGCGATAGATTTTGGGCTGATTGTAGATGGGGCGGTCATTATCGTTGAAGCCATTGTCCATCGCCTCAAAGTGGGTTTTGCAGGGCAACAACTCACCCAACACCAAATAGATCGAGAAGTACAAACGGCTTCGGTCAAAATTCGTAGTTCGGCAGCTTTCGGCGAAATCATCATTTTGATGGTCTATATTCCCGTTCTCGCTTTGGTCGGGATTGAAGGAAAAATGTTCAAGCCGATGGCACAAACGGTCATGTTGGCGATTGGTGGAGCATTGATTTTGTCGCTGACCTATATACCCATGATGGCGGCTTTGTTTTTGAACAAAAACATCAGCGACAAGCAAACCTTTGCTGACCGAATGATTGCCTTTTTTCAAAAACTATATGCTCCTGTCCTTCAATTGGCACTTAAACTAAAAGCCCTTTTTGTGCTGGCAACCATTGTTTTGTTCGGGTTCAGCCTGTATATCTTCACCCAAATGGGAGGGGAGTTTATTCCGACATTGGAGGAAGGGGATTTGGCATTGCACCAGATACTGCCGCCAGGAAGTTCGCTCACCCAAAGCGTAGAAACCTCCAAAATCCTTCAGAAAAAGCTGATGGCAGAATTTCCAGAAGTAATAGATGTGGTCACAAAAATTGGTTCTGCCGAAATTCCAACCGACCCGATGCCTGTCGAAACGGGCGATATTATGGTGATTATGAAGCCCAAATCGGAATGGACAACTGCCAAGACCCGCCAAGAAATGTTTGAGAAAATGGAACATTCACTGCAAGAAATCCCAGGTGTTGCCTACGAGTTTTCACAACCTATTCAGATGCGTTTCAATGAGCTGATGACGGGTTCGAGAGCAGATGTTGCCATCAAATTGTATGGCGAGGATTTGGATATTTTGTTCGACAAAGCCAAAGAAGCCGAAAAAATCATCCGAACGGTTGGAGGTGTAGGAACGATTAAAGTAGAACAAAACGAGGGAATGCCACAAATTATGATTGACTTCAAATACGACAAAATGGCGCAGTACGGTTTGCAGGTCAAGGAAGTAAATCGGGTCATTCGCAGTGCTTTTGCAGGTGAAAAAGCGGGCGTGATTTACGAAGGCGAAAAACGATTTGATTTGGTGGTGCGATTAGCTGAAAGCGACCGCAATGACCTCCAAAAAATCGAAAACCTCTACATTCCACTTCCAAATGGGGCACAAGTTCCGCTGCAATCCATTGCGAGTATCGAGATGATAGATGCACCGATGCAGATTTCGAGAGACAATACCAACCGCAGAATTGTCATTGGCGTGAATGTCGGAGATACCGATGTGGCAACTTTGGTGGAAAACATACAAACGGCTTTGGACGAAAAAATGACCCTTCCCGCAGGTTATTACTTCACTTATGGCGGACAGTTTGAAAATCTTCAAGCCGCAAATGCTCGTTTGGCGATTGCCGTACCTTTGGCATTGGCATTGATTTTCATACTCTTGTATTTTACATTTGGCTCGATGTCGCAAGCTCTTTTGATTTTTACGGCCATTCCCTTGTCTGCCATTGGAGGTGTTTGGGCATTGGAGTTGCGGGGAATGCCCTTTAGTATTTCGGCAGGAATTGGCTTCATTGCGCTTTTTGGCGTGGCGGTTTTGAATGGAATTGTCTTGATTGGTTATTTCAATCAATTGAAAGAAGAAGGCATGACCAATATTCGGGAACGCATTTTGGAAGGCACAAAAGTACGACTGCGACCTGTCTTAATGACCGCTTCGGTGGCTTCTTTGGGCTTTTTGCCGATGGCATTGTCCAATTCGGGAGGCGGAGAAGTGCAGCGACCTTTGGCGACGGTGGTCATTGGAGGATTGATAACAGCTACATTTTTGACACTCATTGTGTTGCCGATTTTGTACAGTTGGTTGGCGAAATGGCAAGAGCGAAACGAAAACGAAAATGGAAATCCGCCTTTGAAGCCTATTGCAAAAAATATGGGTTTGTTAGCATTTGCCTTGTTTTTTGGAGGAACTGCAATGGCACAAGAAAAGGCTTTGACCTTAGAAGAAGCCCTTCAAATCGCCCTCCAAAACCATCCATCCATACAGGCTGCAAACCTGCAAAGTACGCAAAGTGAAGC
>JBGCDY010000272.1:0-4830 GCA_045105835.1 Chitinophagales bacterium | reverse complement strand
AAAGTGTTTCCATTTGCAGAATTCGCATAAGCCAAAATATTGTCATTGTTGTCGGTAATGATGTACCAATAAGAAAGGTTTGGAGCGGTTGTGGAATGTGTCACATTAAATGTAATGTTACCTGCACAGTTGGCATAACTTGTACTTCCATCCATCAAAGAAACCATTCCTCCATCGGGAACATCTCTATAAACAGTAATTTCATTTGACAAATCATAGCAGCCTGTCAAATCCGAAAGATTATTCCCTGCCATTTTGCCCATCAAATCATCTTCATAACGGATGTACCATATCAAGCAAGTACCCGCACCTGCTCCATCCAAATCAAAAGGTGGTGAAGGAGGCAAAGCCAAGATATTGTTGCTGTCGTCAGTGATAATCCAGCCTCCATTGGTTCCCGAAGAGCCCATTACAGCTACATCAATAGGGTCAGGATTTCCATCTATACAAATCGTGGTGTCGTCAGTCGTACTGATTGTACCACCATCTGCAGAACAATTTTGCGCTTGAATTTGTGGAGTAGTTCCTACAAAGAGAAAAAAGAACAAACTAAAGAGCCAAGTCTTTTTGTGGGTAGAAATAGAATGATAATTTTGTAAATTGGATGAGTTGGACACAATACTTCGCCAGTCCTTGGCAGTAGGTAAGTTAAGGGTTCGCATAACGATTGTTTAAATTGTAGAAAATAATAAATCTGTAAAGTCCGAAAAACATCTTTTAAATTGTTGAATCATTTGACAACAACTGCAAAGGAACATTCAACGAACAGTGGCAAATATCAACTAGGTTCACAACAATTCCAAATTGATATTTTTGATGAATGATAGCTTTTGCCTATGTTAGATTCTGGGATTTCTAAACTGTCAGCTATCATAGTCTATAAATGTCATCTACCTCACAAAACTAAATTAACCAAAGGTTTACAAGGTCAAAATAGCGATATGTCGGATAAACTACTAAAATGGATAAATCAATAAAAGCACTTCAATCACCACTTGAAGAGTCGTAATTTTGGAGAACGTTAAGCCATTATTCCATATTTTACCACGACTACAGTCAAAAACACTGTCCAAAAAAATATTTCAACCCATACAAATTAAATTTTAAAATACTATTTTCTGCAATACCCCAATATGACCATCACACAACTAGAATACATCATAGCCGTCAGCGACTGCAATAGCTTTGCGAAAGCCGCCGAAAAGTGCCATGTTACGCAGCCAACATTGAGTATGCAAATCAAAAAACTGGAGACCGAATTGAATATTCTCCTTTTTGACCGCAGCAAAAAGCCCGTCCGCCCCACCGAAATGGGCATACAAGTAATCGAACAAGCAAGGGTCAGTTTAGGCGAAATCAGCCGCATTCAGTACCTCATCGAATCCAAAGAAGACGATTGCAGTGGTGAAATTCGCTTGGGAATCATTCCCACTTTGAGCCCTTACCTTATGCCTTTATTTGCCGTTCAATTTGTGGAACGCTACCCCAATATCACCTTTACCGTCAAGGAAATGCTTTCCGAAGACATCCTGTACAATCTTTACAACAATCATTTGGATTTAGGGATTTTGGTCGCCCTTTCAAGCAATTCCGTCTTGCAGCAAATCCCTCTTTTTTACGAACCCTTCGTCGCTTTCCTCTCTCCCAATCACCCTCTTTCTATTCACTCCGAAATTGACTTCAACGATTTGGATTTGAGTGATATGTGGCTATTGAAGGAAGGACATTGTTTCCGAAACCAAATCATCAATATTTGTGGTGAAAATCCCATGAAGGAAAACAAAAACAGGCTTCGTTTTGAAAGTGGCAGCCTCGAAACCCTGCGTCGAATCGTAGAAAAACAGTCGGGCTATACCTTGCTTCCCGAATTGGCAACTTTGGATATGAGTCCTATCCAAAAGGGATTGGTCAGGGAGTTTTCTAAGCCCAAACCCTTGCGAGAAATCAGTTTGGTTATCAATCGAAGTTTTGCTAAAAGAAGAATCATCAAGTCATTGCAGCGAATCATCCTCGAAAATATCCCTCCTCATTTGACACAAAAAGGAGGAGGAAAGGCAATTGATTGGAAGTGAAACAAGAATTTTACAAGAATTAGTGTTTCGTAGGAATTTTGCTCATAAAATGAGTGAAACTTTGCCAACAATTTGCAATTTTGGCAACAGTTGAACGAGAGAGGAACAAGAATTTGGGTTTCGTAGGAATACTTGCAGAATGAGGAGCAAGCACCACAAGCATTCCTACGAAACACTAATTCTTGTTTAAATAGTCACCAAATACCCTTTTTTAGGATTCACCTTACCGCCCAACATTTCCAGATACAAAGCAGCAAGCGCATCCCTATCCGTCACATACTCAAGCTCCAACATTGGCTGAATGTCTTTCACAAAACCCATCAAAGCCTTATTCAAAAGGTAATTTGTTTTTTCTGCGCCCCATTCCTTGTACTTATTTTGGATATGGGTAGGCGCAAAAAAGAAAGCAGATTTGGGTACTTCTTTGAAGGATTTACTTGATTGCCAATCCGTCAAACCGACCAAGGTAATGTTCTTCAAATCATCTCCTAAAACATCATTAAGGCTTTGCAACAAGGTAGTATTCCCTGCAAAATCCACAATTGCAGTAGACGTATGCGCAAGGCTTGAAGTGCTTTCTTCATAGTTCATCACCGAATCGTAATACCCCGTAGATTTCACAAAATCTATGTTTCGAGTAGAAGTCAAACCAATGATTTTTTTGCCATCCGCAGCTTGATTCTGCTTCAACATAGATGCCAAAGCCAATGCCGTTTTGGA
The DNA here is from genome assembly GCA_045105835.1 of Chitinophagales bacterium. GTDB lineage: Bacteria > Bacteroidota > Bacteroidia > Chitinophagales > UBA2359 > JAUHXA01. Next base: position 2,038 of record JBGCDY010000272.1, on the reverse strand, counting down.
AGAAGCACTTGTCAGTACAATTTGCTCGCTATCAAAGAAATTGCTTTCCTTCAAAAAATGGTAAATCAAGAAAGAAGTCGCAAAAAGAGGTTTGATAATCGGGATATAATCCGCCAATGTTTCGTCAAAACTGGGGTCGGCAGCCAAGCGAGAATAGTAGTTGTAAATCGGTGACAAAGCCCTTCTATGCTCCACAACATCCGAAAAACCAAATTCACTCATTTTACCAACCGATATCTTCAAATAATCTGCCATTGGAAAATATCCATAGCAGCGTTCGCCTACTGCAATCCCGCTGTGTTTGGACTCCACCACTTCTGCAAATCCCCATACGGGAATAATGCCCAAATCCTCCTCTGTTGAAGGAAAAAAGTTCCAATATTTCACACTGAAACCACAAACTGCATAGGTAATGTTGTTACTCGTCAAAGCGTATTTTTCGACTTTGAACAAGATTTCACCTTCCTGCAATTCAGGTTTTGAATCGGGAGACTGTTGAATTTTGTTGAGTTTTGTTTTGTGTATGAGTAAATGAGGCATGAAAATTCGTTTTTTTGATATTGAAGAAAAGGCTAAGTTAGATAGAATTTCAGGAAATTATCAATGAGCAATTTTCAAAACTTTCCACAACCTTCTCCTCATAGTCCTTCAAACCCTCTACGTCAAAATCAACCGCCCACCGATACTTGTCGAGTCTATACAGCAAATTGAGTTTTCTAATATCGGGAAGGATGGCACTGTATTTTTCTTTTGAAATCCCCATTCCCTTCAAAAATGCGTCAAACTCACCTTCATTCGCCTCTCTTTGCATCAACAATACTCCAATTTCGGTATGTGGCACGACGTTGATTTCGGCTGTTCCCCAATCCAATAAATGTGTAATTGAAGTATCAAAAATGGTATTTCTCGGACACAAATCTCCATGAACGAGTCCAGTTTTGAAGTCTCTGTCTAATAAGGTCGTCAAAATACTTTTTATTTCTGTCTGTTCATTTTCCTTCAATACTCCACTTTGAAGTAAGGAATCGTTTGGGTTTAGTTCCTCTATGTTGTACTTCAATCTGTGTTTCCAGGTCTTGTGAAATTCATTTGCTTCTATTTCGGGAACGTTTATTCTGGGGATTTGCTGGTATTTTGAAGCGTAGTTCCCGAGCTGTTCCCATATCCTTATCTTTTCTTTTGCATCACATTTTGAGCCATTTACGCCCTCAATTTTGTATTGAAGCATGAACAAATTGTCTCCATTTAGCCCAAGCTTCAAAACCTTTGGAACGGGTAAACCCAAGTCTCCTGCTTTGTCCATGCAGTATTTTTCCTTGACAAATTCCAGCCTTTTCTCCTCCTCATTCAGCCTAAGAATGTAGCCTCCCGAAGAACAGTCAATATCGAAAACACGATTGACCGAACCCAAATCCACTATTTCCTCAATCCTTTCGACCTTTTCCTGCCATTCTGCTTCAAATATTTGAATGGCTGTTTCTTTTATTTTTGTGCTTGTTTTCATTTTGCTTGATTTTGAAGTTCACCCTCCCAACAAAACTTGGGGCGCATTCATTCCTTTTCCAGTCTATAAATTGACCAATTGCTTACATTTTCCGCTTTTCCCCTCTACTACTTTTTCGGAAATCTATTTTTGATTGAAGTAATTCAGTCAACATTTTCAAAAAACAAACGACTCAATACAAGCACTTTACAAGCCACACAAGCATTGAAGCCTCCAAATAAAGTCTTGGAAAGTGAATGGAAAAGACTTCAAAATGTTTTTGTTTAAGTTTGGCTTACACCGCACTTTTGTAGTAATGTTTGAAGCAATTTCGACTGTCCTTTTTCTGCAAAAAAAAAAATCAAACTTCGGAACACTCAAAAAATAAGTCCCTGATTTGAAAGCTCAAACTACTTGATTAAGAAGCAGTTTTTTCATTTTAATTTTTATTCCTTACTTCACATAGGGGAACAATTCCTTTCGCTTGTCTTATTCTCAAATAAGACAAAAGTAGATTTCGCCATCATTTTGAGACACAATAAACAACAATACCTT
>JBGCDY010000271.1:0-3822 GCA_045105835.1 Chitinophagales bacterium | reverse complement strand
CTATTGAAGCATTTGAACTGGTGAATGTTAGATTTGAAGGCAATACATCTTCTACCGTTACACCTGTTGCAGCTACTGCTCCATTGTTTACGACTGTGAGCGTATAACTGATGGCATCTCCTGCTTGTGCCATGCTGACACTTGCGGTTTTGCTCAGTGCCAAATCAATGTCATTATTGGTGCTGCCTGCTGGTGTAATCACAATAACATCCTCATCGTCTTCCAAAGGTATTCCCGTACTGTTGTTGGGTGTAGAATCCGAATCATTTTCATTGGCGGCTTTCACCTCCGCAAAATTGGATACTGCTCCACTGTTGTTCAATACAAAGAGTGTAATATCGAGCGTAGCAGTTTCACCTACATTCAGGCTTCCAACATTCCATACACCTCCCCAAAAATTGAAGTTTCCTTGTGATTCTGACTTGCTTGTAAAAGCCATTCCTGTAGGAAGCGTGTTGGCTACTTCAATACCTGTTGCGGTAGCGGGTCCACCGTTCGTCACTTCAATGGTATAGGTCACGTTTTGGTACAAATTGAACTCGCTGACATTGCAGTTGATGTCCAAAGATAAATCTATATCGGTTGGTGCGACAGTTGGCGCAATCGTTATACTTGCTTCGTCGTCTTCAATTGGTGTTTGATTGGAGTTATTATTTGGAGTAGAATCCGAATCTTCAGGGCTTGCCGTTTGTACTTGTGCAAAGTAGGTGAGCGAAGTGATGATTTCAGCTACTGTCACCTCCAATGTCAAGGTCGCTATTTCTCCAACCAACAAAGTACCTACTGACCAATCACTGCTGTATGTGCCGTGGCTTGCAGTGGAAGAATTCAAAGAAAACCCACTTGGCAATACATCTTCTACAACTACATTCATGGCATCAGATGCGCCATTGTTTTCAAGCGTCAAAGTCAAAGTCACATCGTCTCCTGCATCTGCAATGAGTACACTGGCGGCAACAGACAATTCTAAGTCTATTGGCGCAGGGGCAAGAGTTGTAGCAACCTCGTCGTCCTCATTGTCGCTTTGGTCGGTATCATTGCCTGGTGTAGAATCTGCATCGTTATTGGGATTTGCGGTTTGAACCTGTGCAAAATAAGCTACTTCACCCATCAAACCCAAAGTCGAAACGGTCAGGGTTAAAGTCTCCGTTTCATTGCTTCCCATATCTCCGACTGTCCATACACCACTTGTATAAGCGCCTTTTGAAGCACTTGAAGTATTGAAGGTCAAACCTATAGGGAATACATCTTCTACTGTAATGCCTGTGCCATTGGCTGCTCCTGTATTTTCTAAAGTCAATTCTATTTCTTGGATATGAGGGTCAGATGTTGCATTTATGCTGACCGTCAATTCCATGTCCACCATTGGTTGTGTGATGGAGATTGCACCTTCATCGTCTTCATTTGGCGTTTGGTCTGCATCATTACCAGGCGTAGAATCAGGGTCATTATTAGGGCTTGCAGTTTGAACTTGTGCAAAGTAATTGATGGAATTTGTAAAATTTCCTACGGTTGTTTCTATCTCTAAAACAGCTGTTTCACCACTGTCCAAGTCTCCAATTGTCCAAGTACCGCTTCCACTTGTGTAAGAACCATCTGTTGTATTGGAAGAAACAAATTGCAATTCGGCAGGCAATACATCTGCAATACTCACTCCTGTCGCATCTGCTCCTCCAATATTTTCAACTGTCAAAGTCAAAGTAGCCGCATCTCCAACATTTGCAGAACTGATGCTGGAAGAAACGGATAGTTCCAAATCAATGGAAGGTTGGCTGATGGTAATTGCAGTTTCGTCGTCTTCATTATCTGTTTGGTCGGTATCATTTCCTACGGTAGAATCTGTATCATTGGGGCTTGCGGTTTCGATTTGTGCAAAATAAGTGACAGGAGCAGTGAGTGTTCCCACGATTACCTCCAAATCTAAAGTCGCAAATTCGCCATTGTCCAAGTCACCTACTGCCCAAGTATCGCCTGTGTAAGTTCCCATTGTAGGGCTGGCAGATACAAAAGTCAATCCCGAAGGCATGACATCTTCAACGGTGATTCCTGTTGCATCAGCGGGGCCATTATTGCTAACGGTTAATGTAATGGTGCGGGTATCATTGGGATTTGCAGAGCTATTATCTACGCTTGCATTCAATGTCAAATCTGCCACGTTTGCCATTCCATCAGTTGAAATGGTGACACTTGAAATATCGTCTTCAGCAGGGTCGTAATTACTCGGAGTAGAATCCACATCGGGTACATTGGAGGTTCGAGCTTCGCAAGTATAAGTATGCGTTCCTGCCTGCAATACCGTTGCGGTGATGTCCATTGTTTGAGTCTCAAAAGGAGGAATGTCGCCGATTACCCATACACCCAAAGCATCCAAAAAATAGCCCATGCTAAGGGTACTGCTTTGATAATTGAATATATTGGCGGGCATAATCGCTCTGATTTTGGTATTGTAGCCTACTGTCGGGCCTTTGTTTTCTACATGCAAACGATAGGTGACTGTGCCACCAACGGGTACAACGCTTGATTGACCTGGAGCCAATTCTAAAAACAATTCCAAATCTATCTGCAATCCCAAAACATCTACGGTCTCCATGTCATCTTCGCTCAATACGCCATTGTCAGGCGTAGAATCCGAGTCTGTTTGGTTCACTGCAATAAGTTCTGCCGTTGCAGTGATGTTGCCACCTACGGTTACTTCCACATTGACGAGCAAAGAACGGGTCACGTCTTTGGCGAGATTACCAATGTTCCATTCTCCTGTAATTGGGTCGTAGGTCGTTTGGCTATTGCTGCTACTCACAAATTCCACGAAATCTGTTGGTAATGGAAAATCCACTTTTACACCTGTTGCATTGTCAGGACCTTTGTTAGTTGCACTTAAAATGTATGAAAATTCTTGTCCTGCATTGGTTTCGGTGTGATTGGCAGATAAGGAAACCTCGATGTCCACATCGTCTCCTCCTCCACCGCCACCACCAGTGCCGCCGCCTGTACTTCCAGAACCATAGGTCACGGTAACGATTGCTTCATCGTCTTCGACAGGAATTTGGGTATTGTTGTTGTTGGGAGTAGAATCAACATCGGTTTCATTTGCAGTTTGTACCTGTGCAAATAGTGAGATGTCATCTGTATTGTTCAACACAAAAAGTGTCAAATCCAAAGTAGCACTTTGACCACTCGCCAAAGAGCCTACATTCCAGAGGCTTGTCCAAACCTCATAGTTCCCTTGTGAACCTGAAGAGCTTGTGAATGCCAATCCACTTGGAAAGGGCGCATAAACGGTGATTCCTGTTGCGGCATCTGTGCCAGTATTGGTCAGGGTAAGGGTGAAAGTGTTGTTCGTAAAAACGGTGTATTCTGTGGGGTCAGCTGCAAAACTTAATTCTAAGTCTATGCCGCTCGCTGTTTCTACAATAGGAAGGGGGCTTGTTGCATTGAGCTGGTGAGTAGCGAAAATCGTTGTAACCATACACCATACAAATAGCAAACGATTGAAGTAACAATAGTAGTGCTTCATGATTTCAAATTTAAACATTAAATAATAACTGATTCTAACAATAGTCTAAAGATTATTAAATCAATTAATTGACGGTATGCTTTGTATTTAAATCGAGAAGCTCGTGTCGGGAAGGCACTGACTAATGGAAAAATATGGGGTTTGGTCTGATTTCTATGGTAAGTTGGTTGGTTACGGTATTATGACACAAAGGTTACAAATTTGCTGCCAAAGAAAGAATACTTGACTAACAAGATTTAGCGTTTTCAAAGTGTGAAGTAAAAGAGGAAATTGCGCAATGTTTCTAACTAAATGACAGTCCATTTTTT
>JBGCDY010000270.1:0-5692 GCA_045105835.1 Chitinophagales bacterium | reverse complement strand
GAGTGGAAATCTGTGGTATCCGATTATTGGACATTTTATGAACAATGGAGTACAAGTGCTTGCCGTGTATGCTGGGCAAATGGACCCTGCAAGCGAAGCCCCAAATTTGGGAACTATGCCAGCTGAAACCCAAACAAGTTTGATGATAATGGTCGTGGGAAGTTTGGTTGTTGGTTCGATTCTATTGAAGACCTCTCGAGGGTACTTTATGGAAACTCAAATTAAAAATTCAAATGCAAACTCAAATAATTTTTTATGAGGAATGCGGAAGAAATAAATTTACATTCTTTATTCCCCCTTTGAAGGGGGGTGGGGGATGTTCAACCCGAAAAGTGTAAATTTATTTTTGTAGCGTTCCTAAGCAAGTAAATTGTATTTGAGCTATGAGTAATTTAATGTTCTGATTTCGAATGTTTTATGCAGAAAGATAACAAGAGATGGAAATCACAAATATTCATTCGTTTTTACGGTATTTTGAACGGGTTCGCCAACGGACATTGAAGGTAATTGAACAGATTCCACCCGAAAAAATTGAGTGGACTTATCATCCTGATAAATTTACTTTTGGCGATATTATTCGACATTTGGCAACAATTGAGCGATATATGTATGCCGAAAATGCACAGTTTAGACCCAGTGCTTATGAGGGTTGTGGGAAAGAATTGGCAGAAGGTTATGAGAACGTTTTGTTGTTTTTGGAGGAGAAACATTTAGAATCTGTTGAGATTTTTAGTCGTTTGACAAGTGAAGATTTACAGAAAAAATGCCTTGTTCCGAGTGGTCATGCGATTTCACTTTGGAAATGGCTGCGAGCTATGGTGGAGCATGAGGTTCATCATCGAGGTCAAATATATGCTTACTTGGGAATCTTGGAATTAGAGGTGCCAAAGCTATATGGAATGACTTCGGAACAAGTAGCAGAAGTTTCTGTTAGAAAGTAAACAATCACCAATGCCTTTCTAAACCAAATATTGGGGTTTCGTGGGCATTATAATTGAATTCTTATGAATAGCAGTTGGGTTAAAATATACAGCACTTCACAAGCACATTTAGCAGAGATAGCCAAAGGAGTATTGAAGGAAAGTGGTATTGATAGTGTGGTGTTGAACAAAAAAGATTCTGCCTACAATATGTGGGGAGAAGTGGAATTGTATGCCAGTGAAAAAAATGCAAGAGAGGCAATGAGCATTATAAAGCAACACGATTTATGAGCAATTTAGGCACCCGTTTTCTAACAGCAGTTGTCTTTGTGGCAATCATGTTGGCAGGGGTATTTTACAGCCCACTCAGCTTGTTTTTGTTGTTCTTACTCATCAATTTTGGTGGTATTTGGGAATATCAGTCTTTGGTAGATTTGTATCCCATCAATAAACATGAAAAACCCCGTCGTGAACGGTGGACGATGGGAATCATCGGCACAATTGTCTATGTGCTAATTGTAGCATCCTACCTTCGATGGATTCCATTGGAATGTATGGCTTTGATATTGCCGATTATTTCGGGCTTATTCCTAAAAGAATTGTTTGCGCCCAAATCCAAAAGCCCTTTTATTCGGGTGGCACTCAACCTGATGGGGCCTATCTATATTGCTGTTCCCTGTGCTTTGATTAACCTGATAGCCAATTACAATGGTACTTTTGAACCAAATCGTTTGTTGGGTATTTTTTTGGTGGTCTGGGGCAATGATGCTGCCGCTTATTTAGTGGGGCGTTTGATTGGCAAAACAGCCTTGTTTCCTCGTATTTCTCCCAACAAAACATGGGAAGGAAGTATTGGTGGAGCGATTGGAGGTCTGATGATTGCAGTGGCACTTCCTTTTGTATTTCCGACTGATTTTGGCACAAACGTTTGGTACTGTGTAGCGGTTGTGGCGATTTTGTTTGGTAGCTTGGGTGACTTGGTAGAGTCTATGTTCAAACGGAGTTTGGGGGTGAAGGACTCGGGTAATTTACTGCCTGGGCATGGAGGTATCTTAGACCGTTTTGATGCCTTGTTTTTTGCAGTGCCGTTTATTTATGCGGTAATTGTGTTGTTTGCTTAGTAAGGTAAGAAGACAGAAATGGGATGTGAGAAGTAAGACTTCAAATTTCTTCTTATCAAAAGATTAACAACCTTATTTATTGAAGTTGATTTTGTCTTTGATGATTTTGAAAGCTTCATAGAGCGCAGAAATCAAAGGTGGAAGGGTGAACATCAAAAAAACGAAGGCTAAAAGAGGAATTAGAAAAGGAGTATCTTTTACAGACAGAATTAAAAAGGCAATGGGAAAAAGACCGTATTTGGTAGCTTGTCGATTAAAATTTTCCCATTGAGAAAGCATTTTTTTGAGGAAACCAATCTCCCCTTGTTTCTTCAATGTTTCCATATTCACATTCGCAATCGGAGAAGTAGGGTCGAGGCGTAATGCTTCCTTAAACAACTTTGTAGCCTTCTTGTTATTTCCTTTCCTCATAGCTATCACGCCCTTACAAGCATACAGTTCAGAATAATTGGGATATTGTTTTTGAAGGTTTTCAAAAATAGCTATTGCCTTTGCTTCTTCTCCTTGAGCAGACAAACATACGCCCAGTATGGTAAGGCTGTCTAAGTGTGCAGCATCTACAGCCAAAATATTTTCACAGGTTGCCTGGCAGTCTTCAAAATAACGAAGGTTGTAGAGAATGACAGAAAGTTGATATTGATAATCAATGTCTTCAGGTTCAAATTGAAGAGCCTTTTCTATCATTTCAAGTGCATCTTGATACTTCTTCAATTGAAGGTAATAACTTGAAAATAAATAATAGGTATGAGAAAAATCAGGACAGATGTTCAGCATTTGTTGTAGAACGACTTTTGCCTTTTTCATTCTTCTTTGTGAGAAAAAGATTCTCGCCAAACAAGAATAAACATTACACAAGTCAGGTCTGGCTGCCCTCAACTCCAAAGCCATTTTTTCAGCAATATCGTACTTTTGAGCCTGTATAAGCCAGTTGATTTTAGCCAATGTGTCTATTTCCGATTCATTCATCATCAGGAATATGTTCTTGAGTTTGCGTATTATTTTGCTGCTCCAGGCATAGCTTCATTCATATTCGGTCGAGCTTGGTCGGATTGAGGCACCAATTGTTTGTAGATTTTGTGGAGGTGCTGAAAGAAATCTTTTTCTTCAATTTTGGCGTAGAGCAAATTCTTTTTCAAAAATTGCAGTTGATTCCCCATCAATAAGGCAATATTTCGCTTTTCTTTTTCGGAAGGATTGTCTGCAAATCTAATTTTGTCTTGCGCATTTTTTTTCTGAATCAAATCCAAGTATTCGCTTAGGCTTTGTTGGGTTTCGTCCAAATCCATTATCCCATTGTGAATCAATTCTAATCGCAATCCCGTTTTGGAGTTATAGACTTCAAATTGTGGCACTTGTTTTTTGACCAAGCGAATGTATTCTCCAAAATAAATGAGGTACTGCTTCAAAGGTAGGCGGTAATGCTCTGGTAGAGACAAGGAAATATTGAAAATGCGCTGTTCGGGAACGGCGACTCCCTTCAAAAAATACAGCATGATGGCGTAGATTCCTTTCTGTGCAATGGTATTCAGTGGTTCTTCCAAAGGGTTTTCATCTAAGTCCAAATCCTTCAAATGATACAGTAAAACGATTTCGGAAGGAAGTGTTGTCAGTTTGTTGTTGGCTATGTCTATGCTATTGAGGGCGGTAAGTTGCCCGATTTGAGGAGGTAATTTCTCGATTTGATTTTCTCGTAGATAAATAGAATTGAGCTTCACCAATTCACCGATTTGCTCAGGAAGATGGGTGATTTTGTTGTTGGACAAATCAAATTGAAGCAAGGTTTCCAAACGACATAGAGCAACTGGAAATTTCTTCAAGTTATTGTAACTGACATTGATGTGCTGCAACAAAGAAAGATTGGCGATGGAAGCAGGAAGACTTTCCAACTCATTGTCGTATAAATTGAGGTCGGTCAGTTTCTTCAAATTGCCAATGCTCCCAGTTAGTTTGGTGAGTTTGTTTTCCGATAAATCCAAATAATGTAGTTGTTGTAAGTTGCGAATTTCGTCTACTATGAGGGTGATTTTATTCGCTCTAAGAACCAATCTTTGCAGGTTTTTTAATTCTCCCAAAGAAGAAGGGACGTGTGTTAATTGGTTTTTGCTGAGATCTAAATCTTTCAGGTTATCCAGTTGGTCAATATAGGGAGGTAATTCAGTGAAGGCATTGTAGTCTAAGTGGAGTATTTTTAAGTTTTTTAAATTCACTATTTCAGGAGGCAAGGAAGATAGTTTGTTCTCTGACAAGTCCAATTCTTCGAGCTGTGTCAATTCTCCAATTTCGGACGGCAGTTTTTCAATCCCCCTATTGTACAGCGATAGTTGGGTGAGTTTTTTATCCTTTGTTTCTTGAATCAACGCCAGTATTTCTTGCTGAGTCATAAGGTGTAAAATCGAAAGGTGAGGTAAAGATTCTGAAGAATAAAAATGAATGTATGATTATCGGTTTTCAATGAAAATTTGGTAAGATGGTCATATCACGGAATCATTCTACTCTGCAATATGACCATCGAAATGTTTAATCCTCATTGTGCAACAACATGGCCTTGATGAAGGGATCTAAGTTCCCATCCATGACTGCTTGGACGTTGCCTGTTTCCACGCTTGTACGAAGGTCTTTCACCAGTTTGTAAGGGTGCATCACATAGTTTCTAACCTGAGAGCCCCATTCAATTTTCCGTTTGCTGCCTTCAATCTTGGCCCTTTCTTCGTTCTGTTTTTGAAGCTCGGCTTCATACAGGCGAGATTTAAGCATTTTCATTGCTTTGTCACGGTTTTGCATCTGAGAACGTTGTTCTTGACACTCAATAACGATACCAGAAGGAAGGTGCCTCAATCGCACGGCTGTTTCAACCTTATTGACGTTCTGCCCTCCAGCTCCACTCGCACGAAATGTATCCCATTCGATGTCGGAAAGCTTGACATCAATTTCAATCGTGTCGTCCACCATTGGGTACACAAAAACGGAGGCAAAAGTAGTATGACGGCGATTGCTGGAATCAAAAGGGGAGATACGCACCAAACGATGTACGCCATTTTCTCCTTTCAATAAGCCATAGGCAAAGTCTCCTTCAAATTCTATTTCGACCGACTTGACACCCGCTACATCACCATTTTTGATATCCAGTATATGTGGTTTGAATTTTTTCTTATCACCCCACATCTGGTACATTCTCAACAACATCGCTACCCAGTCACAACTCTCTGTTCCACCTGCACCTGCATTGATGGTCATGATGGCATTGAGCTGGTCTTCAGGAGAATTGAGTGTGGATTTGAATTCTACTTCATCCACCATTTCAGCAGTGATGGCGTATTGCTTATCAACTTCACCTTGTTCCCCTTCGCCCATTTCAACAAATTCTCGAAGCACTTCGAAATCTTCAAAGGCATCTACTGCGTCTTGATAAAGCTTAACCCAGTACTTATGAGCATTGATTTTTTTGAGTAATATGGCGGCAGCTTTTGGGTCGTCCCAAAAACCAGGAGTAAGGGTTATCCCCTCATCTTCTTCAATTTCGGAGATTCGTTTATCCACGTCAAAGATACCTCCTTAGAGCATGGAGGCGACGCTTGGTTTGTATTATATGTTCGTTCGTTATCATAAACGCAAAGGTAAGAAATCCGATGGGAATAGCAATATAGACCTGTT